>JALSRF010000386.1 GCA_026984895.1 Paracoccaceae bacterium | reverse complement strand
CCCGCTGGGGACGGCTGAAACAGGTGCTCGACGGCATCGACGCAGCGCAAGAGGCGGGGTTGCGGGTCAAGATCAACGCGGTGGCGCTCAAGGGCTTCAACGAAGAAGAACTGCTCACCATGACCCGATGGTGCGCCAGCCGCGACATGGACATGACCTGGATCGAGGTGATGCCCATGGGCGACATGGGCGATACCGACCGGATCGGCCAGTACTGGGCGCTGAGCGACCTGCGCGCGCAACTGGCCGAGCACTACACGATCACCGATCTGGCCGAACGCAGCGGCGGGCCGGCGCGCTACGTGCGGCTGGAAGAAAGCGGCCAGAAGGTCGGTTTCATCACGCCGCTGTCGCATAATTTCTGCGAAAGCTGCAACCGGGTGCGGCTGACCTGCACCGGCCAACTCTACATGTGCCTCGGCCAGGAAGACATGGCCGACCTGCGCGCGCCGCTGCGCGAACATCCGACCGACGATTCTGCCCTGAAAAACGCCATCCGCGCGGCAATATCGCTGAAGCCCAGGGGCCACGATTTCGATTACTCGCGCCAGCGCGTTTCGGGTCAGATGACCCGCCACATGAGTCATACCGGCGGCTGAGGGGGCGGTCTGCCCCCTCTTCGCCTGGCGGCGAATTCACCCCCGAGGATATTTGCCCGACAGAAGAAGAACATCTGCATCTTCTTCTGTCCGAAAATATCCCCGCCGGAGGCATCAAGTCTTTGCGGGCCTGCGTGCAATCAGGTCGATCAGCGCCGATTTCCCGCAATGGCCGCGCCCTTCCTGCACGTCACGCTCGTAGGCTGCCAGGCGCAGGATGTCCCAGTCGCCAAAGGCATTGGCCAGCAGGTCGGGCGTGTACATGTTTTCCACAAAGGGCGGCCCGCCGGTGCCAAGGGCGATCTGTTCGGGTGTGTAGCCGTGCAGCATCACGATGCCGCCGGGTTTCACCGCCCGCCTGAGGTCGGAAAACTGGCCCGGGCGCTCCTCCGGCCCGGTGAACTGCACGAAGATTGCCGCGACGAGATCGAACTGGCGCGACCAGTCCCAGCCCTGCCAGTCGGACAGGTTGAAATCAACATCAACGCTGCGCTCCCGGGCCAGCGCGCGGGCGCGTTCGACCGCGGTCGGCGCCATGTCGAAGGCGCACATCTCCAGCCCCTGCGCGGCCATGTAGACCGAGTTGCGCCCCTCACCGTCGGCAACCGAAAGCCCGGTGCCCCCGGCCCTCAGCCAGCCGGGGTTTTCGCGCAGGAACTGCGCCGGGGCGCGACCGAAAAGGTAGTCTTCGCTGGCGCTGTATCTCTCTTCCCACATCGGGCTCTCCTCAGTCCTGACGGTATCTGGAAACGAAGTTGCGCAAGATCGCCTCGGGCGCGTGAACCTCGGCCGCATGGCACATGGCGATCAGCGCGTCGGCCTCCTCGGGGGCAAAATATCCGCGGTGACGGTAGATGCGGATGCGGGTTTCGAAGCCGCGCGCGTCGGCTTCCGGGTGGAACTGGGTGGCATAGACGTTCCTGCCGTAGCGGATCATCTGGTAGGGGCAGGTTTCAGAGGCCAGCAGGTGCGTGCAGCCGGGCGGCAGGTCTTGCAGCGCTTCCTTGTGGCCGACGAAAGCCTCGAACGTGTCGGGCACATCGGCAAGCAACGGATCGGCCCGCCCGGCGTCGGTCAGATGGCAGGTGCTGGTGCCGACCGGCTCGGCGTAGCGCGCCTTGTTCACCGGGGCGCCCAGATGATGGCCCAGCACGCCAATGCCGTAGCAACAGCCCATGAACGGCACATCGCGCGCGGTGATTTCGGGCATCAACCCCAGCACCGCCGATTCCATTCTGGCTTCGGTCGGGGATTTCGCCTCGGGCGGGTCGGAAACACAGCCCGGCCCTCCCCCGACGATCACCCCCGAGTAGTCG
>JALSRF010000385.1 GCA_026984895.1 Paracoccaceae bacterium | reverse complement strand
AGGGCTGGGCGCGAGCCGGATCGTGGCGCGCGAAGAGCTGAACGAGGTCACGAAAAAACCGCTGGAAAGCGAAACCTGGGCCGGCTGCGTCGATGCGGTGGCGGGCGCCATGCTGGGACGCGTGCTGAAACAGATGAAATACGGCACCTCGGTTGCCGCGGTGGGGCTGGCGGGCGGCGCGCCGATCGAGGGCGCGCTGATCACGCCCTTCATCCTGCGCGGGGTGAACCTGCTGGGCATCGACAGCGTGATGCAGCCCTATGACAACCGCCTGCGCGCCTGGGAGCGGATCGCCCGCGACCTGCCGATGGAAAAGCTGGAGACGATGGTGCAGGAGGCAAGGCTATCGGACCTGCCCGAACTGGGACGCGCGATCCTGAAGGGCCAGGTCAAGGGGCGCGTCGTCGTCGATGTGAACGCCTGAGACCGAGACGCGCGCGCCCGGGACGCGAACGCCCGGGGCACGAACGCCCGCGCGGTGAGCCGGGGCCAGGGCATCGGCGCGTGCCCCGGCAAAACCCCTGCCGGGGATGTGCGCGGCGATGAGTGCAAGGCATGGCCCCTTGCCGTCGTGCCGGTTTGCCGACATGTTGTGGGCGCGTTGCGGGCGCGGGCGCGGGCGCATCGCGCCGGCCCGGAGCAGGGGAACAGGAACGCGCGCGGCGCCAGGAGGGGTGCAATGAAACTCGATCTCGAATTCGTCCGGGCGCAGTTTCCCGCCTTTGGCGACCGCTCGCTGCGCGGGCAGGCCTTTTTCGAAAATGCCGGGGGCTCCTATGCCTGCCAGCCGGTGATCGACCGGTTGACCCGCTTTTACCGCGAACGCAAGGTGCAGCCCTACGGGCCCTATGCCGCCAGCCGGGTGGCGGGCGAGGAAATGGACGGCGCGCGCGTTCGCATGGCCGCGCTTCTGGGCGTGGCCGCCGACGAGGTCAGCTTCGGCCCCTCGACCACGCAGAACGTCTATGTCCTGGCGCAGGCGTTCCGTGCGCACCTCGGAACGGGCGATGCCATCGTCGTCACCAACCAGGATCACGAGGCCAATTCGGGCGCCTGGCGCCGTCTTGGCGAAGACGGGATAGAGATTCGCGAATGGCGCATCGACCCGGAGACCGGCCATCTGGACCCGGCGGCGCTGGACGATCTGCTGGACGAAAAGGTGCGCCTTGTGGTGTTTCCCCATTGCTCGAACGTGGTCGGCGAGATCAACGATGCAAAGGCGATCACCGACAAGGCCCATGCCGCCGGCGCGGTGGTGTGCATCGATGGGGTCAGCTATGCCCCGCACGGGCTGCCGGATGTCGGCGGGATCGGGGCGGACATCTACCTGTTTTCGACCTACAAGACCTACGGGCCGCACCAGGGCGTCATGGTGATCCGGGGCGACCTGGGGATGGTGCTTCCCAACCAGGCGCACGGGTTCAACGGGCAGACCCTTTACAAGCGCTTTACCCCGGCCGGCCCGGACCATGCGCAGGTGGCGGCATCCGGCGGGGTGGTGGATTACATGGACATGCTGCATGCGCATCACTTCGGCGAACACGACGAGCCGGTCGAACGCGCCGCGAAGGTCCATGACCTCATGCGCCGCCACGAATGCGAACTGCTGCAACCGCTGCTGGATTTCCTTGTCGATCGGCCCGGGGTGCGCCTGCTGGGCCCGCGCGAGGCCGCGCGCCGGGCCCCGAGCGTGGCCGTGGAGCTGGCGGCGCCGGGCCGCAAGGTGGCCGCCGCCCTTGCCCCGCACGGGATCATGGCCGGCGGCGGCGATTTCTATGCCGTGCGCCCGCTTGAGGCGATGGGGATCGATCCGGCGAAAGGCGTGCTGCGGCTGAGCTTCGTGCATTACACCGCACCCGAGGACATCGCGCATCTGATGCGCGCGCTCGATTTCGTCCTGTAGCGCCCGGCCGAGCGCC
>JALSRF010000384.1 GCA_026984895.1 Paracoccaceae bacterium | reverse complement strand
TTCGCCGAGGTCCTGCCCAAGACCTATGCCATTTCCGATCCCGAGAGCGTCGCCGCGCGCGCCGCGCGCCTGATGGCGCCGGTGATCACCGCGCTGGCGCCGCTGGTCGCGGTGGTGCGTGCCGTGGTGCGGCTGATCCTGCGCGCAGGCGGGGTCGAAACCGACCCCGAGGCCCATGTGCTGGCCCTGCGCGAGGAGATCGCCGGGGCGATCGCGCTCGGCCACCACGAGGGCACCGTCGCCAAGGAGGACCGGGACCGCCTGCTGGGGGCGCTGGATCTGAGCGAACGCACGATCGAAGAGGTCATGCGCCACCGCTCCGAGATCGAAATGGTGGACGCCGCTCTGGCGCCCGAAGACATTCTGGAACAGGCGCTGCGTTCGGCCCATACCCGGCTGCCGATCTATCGCGACAACCCGGAAAACATCGTCGGCGTGCTGCATGCCAAGGACCTGCTGCGCGCGATGTATGCACGCACGCGCTCGTCCGCCCATGCGCCCGATCCCTTCGCGGGGTTTTCGGTGATGGATGTGGCCATGAAACCCTATTTCGTGCCAGAGACCACGCCGCTTGACGATCAGATGCGCGAATTCCTGCGGCGGCAGACCCATTTCGCGCTGGTAGTGGACGAATACGGCGCGCTGCAGGGGCTGATCACGCTTGAGGACATCCTGGAAGAGATCGTCGGCGAGATTACCGACGAGTTCGATCACGATGACGAACCCGAAGTGGTGCGCACGCCGGAGGGCGACTGGCTGGTGGACGGGGCGGTGACGATTCGCGACCTGAACCGGGCGCTGGACTGGACCCTGCCCGATGACGAGGCCAACACCGTGGCCGGGCTTGTCATTCACGAAGCCCAGACCATCCCCGAGGAGGGGCAGGTGTTTTCCTTCCACGATTTCCGTTTCGAGGTGGTGGAGCGCGAGGCGAATCGCATTGCCCGGCTCAGGATCCGTCCGCTCGCCTGAGCGGCGCATCCGCCGGAAACGCGGCGCACCCTGCGGGTGCACGACATGGTTTCGCTGCCCGCCGGCGGGCAGCGTGCTGCGCTCCGCGCGGGGATATTTGAGCGAAAAAGAATGAGAGCCGCGTCCGGGGCGGATGTCCGGGGCGGATCACCGGCTCTTGAACAGGCTGCCCAGGATGCCGCGCACGATGCGTCGGCCGGTGGTGCCTCCAAGCTCCTTGATCAGGGCGGAGCCGAGCGCCTCTCCGAGGGATTTTTCCTTTCGCGAATGGCGTTTGCGCGGTGCGCCCGGGTCGTAGCGGCGGGCCGCGTTCAGCGCCCGTTCATGCGCTTGCAGTTCGCCGTCGCGTTTTTCGGCTTCGGCGGCGGCGCTGGCGGCGCGGTCGCGCAGGCGTTCGAAGGCGGAGATCCGGTCGATGCGTTCTTCGTATTTTCCGGCGATCGGCGATGCCGCCACCAGGGCGGCGCGCTGTTGCTGCGTGATCGGGCCCAGTTGCGAGGACGGCGGCCGGATCAGCGTGCGTTCCACCATCCCCGGCACGCCCTTTTTCACCAGGAACGAGGTCACCGCCTCGCCCACGCCCACGTCGCGGATGGCGTCTTCGGTGGAAAAGCGCGGGTTCGGGCGATAGGTTTCGGCCGCGCGCAGCAGCGCCTTGCGGTCGCGTGCGGTGAAGGCGCGCAAGGCGTGCTGCACCCGGTTGCCGAGCTGGCCCAGGATGTCTTCGGGAATGTCATCGGGGTTCTGGGTGACGAAATAGACCCCGACCCCCTTGGAGCGGATCAGCCGCGCCACCTGTTCGACCTTCTTGACCAGCGCCCTGGGGGCGTCTTCGAACAGCAGGTGTGCCTCGTCGAAGAAGAACACCAGGCGCGGTTTGTCCGGGTCACCGATTTCCGGCAGTTCCTCGAACAGTTCGGAGAGCAGCCACAGCAGGAAGGTGGCGTAG
>JALSRF010000383.1 GCA_026984895.1 Paracoccaceae bacterium | reverse complement strand
TCGCGGCAAGAATGCCTTCGAGTTCGGCACCATGCTGAGTTTCGCGATCCCGGGAACCGTGATCGGGGTCAGCTACATCATGGCCTTCAACGTGCCGCCGATCGAAATCACCGGCACCGGCATCATCCTGGTGCTGAGCTTCATCTTCCGCAACATGCCGGTGGGCGTGCGTGCGGGGATCGCATCCATGAGCCAGCTTGACAGATCGCTGGACGAAAGCTCGCTGACCCTTGGCGCCAACAGCTGGCAGACCTTCCGCCGGGTGATCCTGCCGCTGCTCAGGCCGGCGATCCTGGCGGCGCTGGTCTACAGTTTCGTGCGGGCGATGACGGCGATCTCGGCGGTGATCTTCCTGGTCTCGGCCGAATACAACATGGCCACTGCCTATATCATCGGCCGGGTCGAGAACAACGACTACGGGCTGGCCATCGCCTATTCGACCACGCTGATCTTCGTGATGCTGGTGGTGGTGGCGCTGTTGCAGCTTGTGGTCGGTCGGACGCAGATCGGGCGACGCCCCGAGATTGGCGCAGGGGGATAGAAGGATGGTTGAAAACCGCATCAGGGGCAAGGCCGCGCCGGTCAGGTTCGAAGAGGTGCGCAAGGTCTACGGGCGTGACGTGGTGGCCGTGGACAACATCAACCTGCAGGTCGAAGCGGGGCAGCTGGTGACATTGCTGGGCCCGTCGGGATGCGGCAAGACGACGACGCTGCGCATGATCGCGGGGCTGGAAATGGCAACCTCGGGGCGGATCCTGATCGGCGAACAGGATGTCACCACGCTGCCGGCGACAGACCGCGACGTGGCGATGGTGTTTCAGTCCTATGCGCTGTTTCCGCACATGACGGTGCTGGGCAATGTCTCCTACGGGCTGAAATTTTCCGGCTACGCCAAGGCGGACGCGCGCGAAAAGGCGCTCGCGGGGCTGGAGATGGTCGGGCTGAAGGGGTTCGACGACCGCCTGCCAAGCGAGCTTTCGGGCGGCCAGCAGCAGCGCGTCGCGGTGGCGCGCGCGCTGGTGCTCGAACCGCAGGTGCTGCTGTTCGACGAGCCGCTTTCCAACCTCGATGCCAAGCTGCGCCGGCAGGTGCGCGAGGACATCCGCGCGATCCAGCAGGACCTGGGGCTGACGGTGATCTATGTGACCCACGACCAGGAAGAGGCGCTGGCGGTTTCCGACGAGATCGTGGTGATGCGCAATGCCGCCATCGCCCAGAAAGGCACCCCGCGCGAGCTGTACGATGCGCCGATCGATGCCTTTGTCGCGGATTTCATCGGCGAGGCCAACCTGATCCCCTGCGAGATCGTCGAACTGGACGGCGCGCAGGCCAGGGTCGCCATCGGCAGCTATCGCTACAGCCTGCCTTCACGCGGGATGCAGCCGGGCCCGGCGCTGCTGGCGGTGCGCCCCTCGCGCATCGTGCTTGGCGGGGACGAGGGGTTCGACGCGGTGATCGAAAAGGCCACCTATGTGGGCATTCGCATGGAATACACGGTGGTTGCCGATTTCGGGTCGATGTTCGCGGTGCATGACGACGTGGAGCACCCGTTGCGGATCGGCGAAAAGGTGAAGGTGGGCTTTGACGCCTCGGGGCCGGTTCTGGTGCCGCCGGCGGGTCACGGCCTGTCGCCCGAACGCGGCAAACGGCCCTGAGCCTTCCGGGCAGGCGATTGCAGGCAATTTCCGCGTCTTGCGCAAGCGTCTTGCGCAGATGCGCATGACCGCGGCACGCTCTAGGCCGGCCCCGGCCCCGGCCCCGGCCCCGGCCCCGGCCCCGGCTCCGGCTCCGGCGCCGGGGACCAGGCCGCGTCGCAGATCCGAACCAGGTCGTCGAACACCCCCGGCGTCGCCGCGATGACCCGGCCGCCGTGCGCGATCATGCTGTCGGCGTCCTGTTGTTCGACCCTGCCGCCTGCTTCGGCCACCAGCAACTGTCCGGCCAGGCAGTCCCATGCGTTCATGTGCTCTTCGGCATAGCCCAGAAGGCGGCCTGCGGCGACATGGGCCAGCGACAGCGCCCCCGAGGCGTTGCGCTGAAAGACGCCGCCGGCACGGATGATGCCGCCGACAAGGTCCCGGACCCCGGCGGCGCTGCACCGGTTCGAATAGCCGATGCCGATGCTGCCCCGGGAGATTGCCGCCGTGGCGGGCAGGGCCAGCGGCCTGCCGTTCAGCCAGGCCCCGCCCCCGGCCACGGCCACGAATGTTTCATCGTGGCAGGGATCGTGGATCACGCCGATGCGCGTCCTTGCGCCGCTGACGCCGGCCAGCACCACCGCCCAGGTCGGGATGGCGTTGATGAAGTTCGCGGTTCCGTCGATCGGGTCGATCACCCAGGTAAAGCCCGAGTTGCCGGCGCTGGCGGGGTGTTCCTCGCCGACGATGGCATCGTCGGGGCAGGCGCGCGCCAGAGCGGCGCGGATGCCGTGCTCCACCGCGCGGTCGGCATCGCTTACGAAGTCCTGGTGGCCCTTGCTTTCGATGGACAATTCATCGATCCGGCGAAAACGCGCAAGCGCGCGGCTGCCCGCCTGCCGGGCGATCTGTTCTGCCAGGGCGCGTCTGCGGTCAGGATCCAAGCCGCTGCTCCGGTTGCGGCGCCGCCGGCCAGCCCGCGCGCCAGGACATGGACCGGGCGGCAAGGCGTTGCTGGGCGCGTCCCGGATAGTCGGTGATGATTCCGTCTACGCCAAGTTCGATCATCCGGTCGATGTCTTTCGCGGCGTTCACGGTCCAGGTGTTGACGATCAGCCCCAGTTCATGGGCAAGCGTCAGGTCGTCGTCGGTCAGGTCGCTGTGGCGCGGGCTCCAGACGGCGGCACCGGTGGCCTGCACCATGCGGGGCAGCGAGCCGGCAAAATCGTCCGGTGAAAACCCGGCCAGCAGCGGCGATGCCGGGAAAACGTTGCCGGGGCGGCCAAGGGCCGGGCGGGGCAGGGCGCTCAGCGCCGAGCGCGCCACCTCGGGGGCCTGGCGCGCAAGCTCTTGCAGCAGGCGCCAGTCGAAGCTCTGGATCAGGGTGCGCCCGAGCATTGCGCGCGCGCCAAGCACATCCAGAATCGCCCCGATCGCCCTTTCGGGCGGCAAGGCGTCCGGGTCCTGATGCGGGTCCCACTTGATTTCCAGGTTGAGCCAGACGCCGCGCCTGTCGTCCCCGGCCAGCAGGGCGGCAACCTCGTCAAGTGTCGGGATGGCGGTTTCGGGCACCATGGCCTGATCGCAAAAGCGCGCGGCATAGGCAGAGCCGGGGCGCAGTTCTCCGACGCGGTATTGCCTGATCTCGCGCAGGGGCAGGCTGTTCACCGCCGGTCCCGGCGCGTCCAGCCAGCGGCCGTCGGGACCGCGGGCGATATCGGGCGACAGGCGGGCGTCGTGGGTGACGACGGGAACCGCGTCGCGCGAAAACCTGACGTCGAATTCCACCGCGTTGAGCCGGCAGTCCAGTGCATGGCGCATGGAAACCAGGGTGTTTTCCGGCAGCACCCCCCGGGCGCCGCGATGCCCGTGCAGGCGAATGATCCCGGGGCGTCCGCGCAGTTGCGATAGCGGGTCGGTGTCGGCCATCAGTTCAGGCGCCGGCCGGTGGCCGGGTCGAACTGGTGCATGGCGTCCTGGGGGATGGACAGGCTCAGGACATCGCCTTCGGTGACGGCCCGGACTCCGTCCAGGCTGACCACAAGCGCACTGTCGGTGCCTTCCAGCGTGCCGTGAACCAGGGTATTGGCGCCCAGCTGTTCGGACAGCGCCACGCGCAGCCGGATGGGGCCGTCTGCGTCGTTGACGAGGTGCTCGGGCCGCAGTCCCAGCGTCAGCGCGCCCTCGCCGGCGGCCCCCGGCAGGCGGGTGCCGTTTTCAAGCGTGATCGTGCCTGCGGCCATTGTCGCCGGCAGGAAATTCATTGCCGGGCTGCCGATGAACCCGGCGACGAACACCGTCTGCGGACGTTCGTAAAGTTCGATCGGGGTGCCGAACTGTTCGGCATAGCCGCCGTTGAGCACCATCAGCCGGTCGCCCAGCGTCATCGCCTCGACCTGGTCGTGGGTGACGTAGATCGAGGTCACGCCCAGGCGTTTTTGCAGCTTGCGGATTTCCAGGCGCATCTGCACGCGCAGCTTGGCATCGAGGTTGGACAGCGGCTCGTCGAACAGGAACACCTGCGGGTCGCGCACGATGGCGCGCCCCATGGCCACGCGCTGACGCTGGCCGCCGGACAACTGGCGCGGCTTGCGGTCCAGGTAGTCGCCGATTTCGAGAATGTCGGCCGCTTCCTCGACGCGCCGGTTGATCTCGGCTTTCGGCAGGCCGCGGATCTTCAGCCCGTAGGCCATGTTCCGGCGCACGCTCATATGCGGATACAGCGCGTAGTTCTGGAACACCATGGCGATGTCGCGCTGGGCCGGCTCCAGCTTGTTGACGATTCGATCGCCGATGCGGATTTCGCCTTCGCTCACCTTTTCCAGCCCCGCGATCATGCGCAGGAGCGTGGACTTGCCACAGCCCGACGGGCCGACGATGACGACGAACTCGCCATCGGCTATCTCGGCCTGGACGCCGTGGAGCACCTCGGTGGTGCCATAGGATTTGCGCAGGTCATTCAGTGTGATGGTGGCCATGTGCCTGTCCTACTTGTCGGTTTCGGTGAGGCCCTTGACAAAGAGCTTCTGCATGAAGATCACCACCAGGATCGGCGGCAGCATTGCCAGCAGCGCGGTCATCATGATGATGTTCCACTGCGGGGACTGTTCGGCCGCTTCCAGCATCTGCTTTATCGAAACGACAATCGTTCCCATGTTGCTGTCGGTGGTGATCAGTAGCGGCCACAGATACTGGTTCCAGCCATAGATGAACATGATCACGAACAGCGCGGCAATGTTGGTCCGGCTGAGCGGCAGCAGGATATCGCGGAAGAAGCGCATCGGACCGGCCCCATCGACACGCGCGCTTTCAAGCATCTCGTCGGGGATGGTGAGAAACACCTGGCGGAACATGAAGGTGGCCGTGGCCGAGGCGATCAGCGGTATCGACAGTCCGGCATAGGTGTTGAGCATGCCCAGCCGGGAAACCACCTCGAAGGTGGGCACGATGCGCACTTCGACGGGCAACATCAGGGTGATGAAGATCATCCAGAAGAACCCCATGCGAAACGGGAACCTGAAATAGACGATGGCAAAGGCCGAGATGATCGAAATGGCGATCTTGCCGATGGCAATGGACAGCGCCATGATCAGCGAGTTCAGCATCAGTTGCCAGACCGGCGCGGTTTCGGTGCCCGAAAGGCCCGAGCCCAGCAGCGTGGCCTTGAGGTTCACGAAGAACTGGTCGCCGGGCAGCAGCGGCAGCGGCACCTGGGTCATGCGCACTTCGTCGTGCGAGGCGGCAACGAAGGTAATCCAGATCGGCAGCGCGATGAGCGCCACCCCCAGGATCAGGACCAGGTGGGTGACCAGATCGAGGATGCGGCGATTTTCGACCATCAGTATTCGACCTTTCGCTCGATGAACTTGAACTGCACCACCGTCATGGCGATGACCAGCACCATGAGGATCACCGATTGCGCCGCCGAACTTCCCAGGTCGAGCCCGACGAAACCGTCGTTGAACACCTTGTAGACCAGAATGGTGGTGGCATTGCTCGGACCGCCCTGCGTGATGGCATGGATGATGCCGAAGGTGTCGAAAAACGCATAGACCGCATTGATCACCAGCAGGAAGAAGGTGGTCGGAGAAATCAGCGGGAAGATGATGGTCCAGAACCGTTTCATCGGCCCGGCGCCGTCGATGGCCGCGGCCTCGACCACCGAACGCGGGATCGACTGCATCGCCGCCAGGTAGAACAGGAAGTTGTAGGCCACCTGTTTCCATGCCGCCGCCATGATCACCAGCGCCATCGCCTGCCCGCCGTTGACCTTGTGATTCCAGTCATAGCCCACAAGTTCCAGCCCGTAGGACAGTATCCCCAGGGTCGGGTTGAACATGAACACCCACAATGCCCCGGCCAGCACCGGCGCAACCGCATAGGGCCAGATCAGCAGGGTGCGATAGGTCATCGCCCCGCGCACGACCCGGTCGGCGAACCCCGCCAGCACCAGCGCATAGGACATCGACAGCAGCGCGACCGCGACCGAAAAGAAGGCCGTGCGCTTGAAGGAGGCCAGATACAACGGATCGGCAAGAAGCGCCTGGAAATTCTCGAACCAGACGAACTGCGTGGACAGCCCGAAGGCATCCTGCACCAGCATCGATTGCCACAGCGCCTGGCTGGCCGGCCAGATGAAGAACACCAGCGTGATGATTACCTGCGGGGCGACCAGCAGATAGGGCAGGATCGACGCCGGGAAATGAACGCGTTTCAGCACGACCGGTCCTCAACAACAGCAGGTGCGCCGCCCGCCGGTGCGGGCGACGCGGGTTTGCGAAAAGCGGCTCTACCGGGCCGAACGCTCGAACTTGCGCAGCAGAACGTTGCCGCGCTGCACGGCCGAATCCATGGCTTCTTTCGCGGTCTTGTCACCGGCCCAGAGCGCTTCCATCTCTTCGTTGATGATGTCGCGGATCTGCACGAAATTGCCGAACCGCAGCCCCTTGGAGTTGGGCGTCGGCGTATTCAGGCTGAGCTCCTTGATCGCGGTGTCGGTGCCCGGGTTGCTGTCATAGAACCCCTGTTCCTGCGACAGCTTGTAGGCCGCCGTGGTGATCGGCACATAGCCGGTTTCCTGGTGCCACCAGGCCTGGACCTCGGGCGAGGACAGGTAGTGCAGGAATTCGGCAACGCCCTTGTATTCTTCTTGCGGGCGCCCCTTGAGCACCCACAGCGTGGCGCCGCCGATGATCGAGTTCTGGGGCTTGTCGGCCACCGCGGTATCAAGCGGCAGCATGGTCTGGCCGAAGTTGAACTTGGCCTGTTTCTTGATCCCGCCGTAGTAGGCAGAGGAGTTCATCCACATGCCGCATTCGCCGTTGGTGAACATCGGCAGGCTGTCGCCGCGCCGGCCGCCGTAGACGAACAGATGATCCTTCTGCGAATCGGCGATCTTCTGCAGCCGGTTTTCAACCGCGTCGTTGTTGAAGGTGAATTCCGTATCAAGGCCGGCAAAGCCGTTTTCCTTGGTGCCGATCGGCAGGTTGTGCCAGGCGGAATAGTTCTCGATCATCACCCAGGACTGCCAGCCGAAGGAATAGCCGCACTTCATGCCGTTGGCGACCAGCTTCTTCGCGGCGTCCTCGACCTCGTCCCAGGTGGTGGGCACCTTGGCGCCGGCCGCATCCAGCGCGTCCTTGTTGTACCACAGAACCGGGGTCGAGCTGTTGAACGGCATCGACAGCAGCTTGCCTTCCGGGGTCTGGTAGTAGGAAATCACCGCCGGCAGATAGCCCGACTTGTCGAACGGCGTGCCGGTGTCGTTCATCAGGTCTTCCACCGGGTAGACCGCGCCCTTGGCCGCCATCATGGTGGCCGTGCCCACCTCGAACACCTGCACGATGGCGGGCTGTTTGTGGGCGCGGAAGGCGGCGATCGCCGCGGTCATGGTTTCGGTGTAGTTGCCCTTGTAGACGGGCACGATCTTGTAATCCGACTGCATCGCGTTGAAGTCGGCGGCGATCTTGTCGACGCGCTCGCCGTTGGCGCCGCCCATGGCGTGCCACCACTGCACTTCGACCTGTGCCATGGCGGAGGTGGCAAAGGACAGGGCGACCCCCGCCACCAGCGCTCGAATTCCAGCATGTTTCATTTTGAGAGACTCCCAGATGTTGAACAGAGCAATCGCGCTTCAGGCCCCGGCTTGTCTGTGCCCCCGGCCTTGCCCGATCATCGCGGTAACAGGAAACCACGGGTCGAAACATAATTCAATTGAAAGTTTTATGACAGTAATTATAATGTCATATTATGATTTTCGCATGGATCACCGGGTTGGGCCCGCCGGAGCCGCGATGGCCATACGGTTAAGGCAGTTGGAAGCGTTCCGCGCGGTGTCGCGTTCGGGCAATATCACCCGCGCGGCCGAGGAACTGTCGGTGTCGCAGCCCGCGGTCAGCCGGCTGTTGCGCGATTTTTCCGGCGAGGTCGGCTTCGAGCTGTTCCAGCGCCGGGGCGGCCGGCTGGTGCCGACCCAGGAATCGCGCTACCTGCTGGGCGAGGTGGACAGGCTGCTGGCCAGCGTGCGCCACATAGAGGAACTGACCAAGGACCTGCACGAACGCAAGGCCGGCCATCTGCGTATCGCCTGCCTGCCCGGCTTTGCCACCAGCCACCTGCCCGGCGTGGTCGCGCGGTTTCTGCGCAACCGGCCCGGGGTTACCGTCACCATCGAACCCGACCGACCGGAACGCATCCTGGAATGGATCATCGGCGAGCAATATCATTTCGGGATCACCGACGGCTTCAACGATCACCCCGCGGTCGAGGCCGAGACGCTGGACATCCGCACGGTCTGCATCCTGCCGCGCGGGCATGCCCTGGCCGAAAAGGCCCGGATCACCCCGGCCGATCTGGCCCGCGAACGGATGATCCACACGCGCCGCGACAGCCCGTTTTTCCGGGCGCTCGAAACGCGGTTCCTTTCCGCCGGGATCACGTTGCCCTCGCTTGTCGAGGTGCGCCAGTTTACCGCCGCCTGCATGCTGGTGGCCGAGGGCGTCGGCGTCTCGGTGGTGAGCGAGATCGACGCACGCGAATACGAAAGCCGCGGCCTGCTCCTGCGCCCCTTCGCGCCAGCGACGCCGCACCGGCTGACGCTGCTGCACCCGACGCATTCCCCCGTGTCGATGATCACGCTGGAGTTTGTCGAAGCCTTCCGGGAAAGCCTGGCGCCCTATCTGTGCTGACGCCCGGCCGATGCCGGCCCCGCGGCGCTGACCCTGGCACGGCCCCTGCCGCCGCCCCTGCCGCAACTCCTGCGCCGGCGCGTTGCCTTTCCTGTCCTGCCCGGCGTCTTTCGTTGCGGCCGGGCGTGGCCCGGCGGCGACAGGACCTGGCCGCACCTGGCCGCGCGGGCGCGGCTGCGCGTGCGCGTGCGACTGCGGGGGGGGATGGTT
>JALSRF010000382.1 GCA_026984895.1 Paracoccaceae bacterium | reverse complement strand
CCTGTTCCGAAGAAAACGGCTGGAAGGACACCGGCCACCCGGAGACCGATGCCCAGTGGATTCGAAAGGTGGACCTGAAGGAGAAGCACACCGGGCGCGAGGTTTCCCTGCCGGTGATGTGCCAGCATTGCGAAAACCCGCCCTGCGTGGATGTCTGCCCGACCGGGGCCTCTTTCAAGCGCGCCGACGGGATCGTGCTGGTGGACAAGCATATCTGCATCGGCTGCCGCTACTGCATGATGGCCTGCCCGTTCAAGGCGCGCTCTTTCGTGCACGAAGAACACGACGATCAGAAAGCCTATGCGCCGCGCGGCAAGGGCACGGTCGAAAGCTGCACCATGTGCGTGCACCGGGTGGATCGTGGCGACATTCCCGCCTGTGTGCAGGCCTGCGACAAGACCGGCAACGGGGCGATGCTGTTTGGCGATCTGAACGACCCGGAAAGCGAAATCGCCAAACGCCTGAAGACCTACCAGTCCACGACCCTGCGCGAAGATTTCCGGGTCTTCCCCGGCGTGCACTACAGCAACCTGTAAGGGAGGCCGACCGTGGCAACGATCGAATATCGTGAAGTCAAGCCGACTCCGGCGCTCTGGATGATGGCTCTTGTCTCGGCGGTCTTTGTTGCCGCTGCCGGGCTGGCGGTGCTCTATATCGAACGGCACGGTCACATCGTGACCGGGATGAACAACCAGATCGTCTGGGGCCTGCCGCATGTCTTTGCCATCTTCCTGATCGTCTCGGCCTCGGGGGCCCTGAACGTGGCCTCCATCGCCTCGGTCTTCGGCAAGGTCGAGAACAAGCCCATGGCGCGTTACTCCGGCCTGCTGTCGATCGCTCTGCTGGCGGGCGGGCTTGCGGTTCTGGTGCTGGACCTCGGCCGGCCGGAACGGTTGATCATCGCCATGACGCGGAACAACTTCAAATCGATCTTTGCCTGGAACATCTACCTTTACACCGGCTTTTTCGCCGTGGTCGGCGCCTATATCTATGTCCAGATGGCGCGCGGCATGTCCGAGCGGAGCGTGCGAATCGTGGGCACGGCAGCCTTCTTGTGGCGCCTGGCGCTGACCACGGGCACGGGCTCGATCTTCGGCTGGCTGGTTGCCCGGCCGGGCTATGACGCGGCGATCATGGCGCCGCTCTTCATCATCATGTCCTTTTCCTTCGGGCTGGCCTTTTTCATCCTGATCCTGTCGGGGACCTGCCGGCTGAGCGGGCGCGAAATGGCGGACGACGTGGTGAAACGCCTGGGGCGCTTGCTGGGCGTGTTTGCCGCGGCGGTGCTGTATTTCACCGCAATCCGGCACCTGACGAACCTCTACGCTGCCGAGCACGGCGATGTGGAGCATTTCATCCTGGCCGGGGGCACCATGTTCACCGGGCTGTTCTGGATCGGGCAGGTGGTGATCGGCGGGGTCATTCCGCTGGCACTTCTTCTGCGCCCGGCGGAAAGGACTAGCAGGGCGCAGGTCATGCTTGCCGCGGTTCTGGTCATTCTCGGCGGGCTGGCGCAGATCTATGTGATCGTGATCGGCGGGCAGGCGTTTCCGCTGGAAATCTTCCCCGGCTATACCGCCAGCAGCGCCTTCTTTGACGGGCAGATCGTCGGCTATTCGCCCACGCTCGCCGAATGGGCTCTCGGCCTTGGTGGCGTCGCGCTGACGGTGCTGATCAGCGCTGTCGGGGTCGTGGCGTTGCGGATCCTGCCGATGCGGCTGAGCGATGCCGATGTCATCCCCGCCGGCGCGAACCCCGATTGAGGGCGCCGGCCATATCCGCTACACCTTCGCCCATGAAGGCGCTGTTGTTTTCTGCTCGGCGACGGACGACGTGCTGCACGGCGCCCGCTGCGCCCGTTCTGCGGGACTAGGCCAATGGCACGTTTCCTGATCGCCGCGGCGCACAAGTCCTCTGGAAAGACAGTGGTTGCCACCGGACTGGCGGGCGCGCTTGCAGCCGGCGGGCAGGCGGTGCAGTGCTTCAAGAAGGGCCCCGACTACATTGACCCGATGTGGCTGTCGCAAGCCAGCGGACGGCCCTGCTACAACCTGGATTTCAACACCATGAGCCGCGACGAGATGCGCGCCACGGTGCAAAGTCGCAGCGCCACGTCAGGCGTGGCCATGATCGAAGCCAACAAGGGGCTTTACGACGGGGTCGATCTGAAAGGCAGCGATTCCAATGCCGAACTGGCCCGGATCATGCGCGCACCGGTGGTTCTGGTGATCGACACCAACGGCATGACCCGGGGGATTGCGCCGCTTCTGCAGGGCTATCTTGCCTTTGACGACCGGGTGAACATCGCCGGCGTGATCCTGAACAAGGTCGGCGGTGCCCGCCACGAGGCCAAGCTGCGTGCCGCGGTCGAGGAATACACCGACCTTCCGGTGCTGGGGGCGGTGCCGCGCGACCGTGCGCTGGACATCGGCGAGCGCCACCTGGGCCTGACCACCCCGGCCGAAACCGGCGAGCTGGCGCGCCGGATCGCGGCGGTCAGCCAGGTCGTGGGCGCCTCGGTAGACCTCGATCGCCTGCTTGCCGTCGCACGCAGCGCCCCACCGCTGCCGCCGCCGGCGCCGCCGCCGCAACCCGTTGTCGCGCGCTTCGAGGGGCTGCGTGTCGCCATTGCCCGGGACGAGGCTTTCGGCTTCTACTACCCGGACGACCTGGACGCCTTCACTGCGCTCGGGGCGACGCTGGTGCCTTTCGATGCGCTGCATGATCAGGTCCTGCCCCCGGTTGACGGGCTGTTCATCGGCGGCGGCTTTCCAGAAATGCGCATGCACGAACTGGCTGCGAACGCGGGCCTGATGCGCAGCATTCGCGAGGCCATTGAAAACGGCCTGCCGACCTATGCCGAATGCGGCGGCCTGATGTATCTGTGCCGCGCGCTGGTCTGGGGCGAAGAGCGTGCGCCGATGTGCGGCGTGGTGCCGGCCGAGGCGGTGATGCACGACCGGCCGCAGGGGCGGGGCTACACCCGGTTTCGGGATACGCCGGCGCATCCCTGGGGGGGCGGCCCCGAAGAGCAGCTTGCCCATGAATTTCACTATGCGCGCATCGAGGGGCTCGACCCGCAAAGCACCTTTGCGCGCCGGGTGCGGCGCGGCCACGGCATCGACGGCAGCCGCGACGCTGTGGTGATCGGCAATCTGGTTGCGGGTTTCTGCCACCTGCGCAACACCGCCGCAACGCCCTGGGTGGAGCGCTTTCTGGACTTTGTCGGGAAAACCCGCGCCGGTTAGGCGGCCGTGCGGGGCGGTCTGCGCTCAGTCTTCGTCGTCTTCCTCCAGCAAGGCCGCGATCTTCAGCGCCAGGTCCTTGTAGACCTTGGCATGGGGGCCGTCCGGCTCGGACACCACGATGGGCGTGCCTTCGTCGGAATACCTGCGGATATCCATGTGCAACGGGATCGCGCCAAGGAAGGTGACGCCCAGCTTGTTGGCCTCGTCCAGCGCGCCGCCGTGGCCGAAGATCTCTGACGCCTCGCCGCAATGCGGGCAGATGAATGTGCTCATGTTCTCGATGATGCCAAAGACGGGCACATCGACGTTCTTGAACATCTGTAGCCCGCGCCGCGCATCGATCAGGGCCAGGTCCTGCGGGGTCGAGACGATCACCGAGCCGGTCAGCGGCACCTGCTGCGCCATGGTCAGCTGCGCGTCCCCGGTCCCCGGCGGCATGTCCAGAACCAGTACGTCCAACTCGCCCCATTCGACCTCGTTCACCAGTTGCATGAGTGCCGACATGATCATGGGTCCGCGCCAGATCACGGGCGAATTCTCGTCGATCAGGAAGCCCATCGACATCACCTTGATGCCGAATTTCTCGATCGGCACGATGCGGTCGTTCTCGATCGCGGGCTTGTCGGTGATGCCCATGAGGCGCGGAATCGACGGCCCGTAGATGTCGGCATCCAGCAGGCCGACCTTCAACCCCAGGCTGCGCAGCCCCAGTGCCAGGTTGACCGAGGTGGTGGACTTGCCGACACCGCCCTTGCCGGAGGCGACCGCGACAATGCTGGCCACGCCGGGGATCGCGGCCTTGTCCGGGCGCATGTCGGGGCCCAGCGGACGGTCGGGGCCGCGCCGGAGCGTGGGCCGCGCCCTGGCGGGCGGGGGGGGTCCGCCCGGCGGGGGCGTTGTCGCGGTGTCGATGGCAACCAGGACGTTGTCAACGCCGTCGATCCGGCTGACCTCGGCTTCGGCGGCTGCGCGCAGCTCGGCGGCGTGACGGTTGAGGTTGGCCGGTGTCCTCAAGGAAAAGATCACCTTTGCGCCATCGACAACCATGTCGGAAACCAGGCCGTCGGATACGATGTTGCCATCGCCGCCCGGTGTCCTGATGGTCTGCAACCGTGCCAGTACCCTGTCTTTCATGTGATCCCCCAAAAGAATGTTCGCGCGCGGGGCTGCTGCCTCGCCCTGAAGATATTCATCAAATAGAATGTTTTGCCCCCGCAGGCAAGTTTGCCCGGCCCGGGTCTTGCCTGCGGGGGCCGGAAGAGCGCGATGCGCCGGTCTGCCCGAATCGTGCCGGGAAACGGGGAATCACACCCCCGAAAACAACCGGAAATGGATCTTCCGACCGGCGGTCCGGCGGTCGGATTTCGGGGAATTCAAGAAAAAATCAATGGAAACGAAGTGTTGCCAATCCGGGGACAGCCGGAATTCAGCATCTTTGCCACAATTCAATCCCGGCTGGCCTCGCCAAATGTCGCAGCGCCTGAAACAGTAGGCGGCCGAATTTCGACAAAAGTGGATTACGGCATCGAGTCCGGGCATGATTGTACCGAAATAGGAAATCGGTCGCTGTTTCGCCACAAACCGGCTGGCCACATTTTCTTCTTGTTCATGATCGGTTGCGGAATACCCGGCCACAAAATGAACAGAAGCCGGCGCTCTAACAGGTGTCGGAAGCCGGGCGGGCAACGAAGCCGGCGAGGACGGCAGATCGCTGCAATCCGGTTTCCGACAAGGGCATGTGGCCCTTGCCATGACGAGTGCAGCGTGGTCGCAAGGTGTTTGGAGCGGCATGTGACCACGCCGGTTTGTTGGGATGAAGAGTCAAGGTAGCAAGTATGGTTGAGATGAGTTCAGTTTCGGCGACGCGCCCTCGTCGCTACAAAGTTGCCAGCCTTGGAAACAAGGCTGGCAACGCCGCCGACGAACTGACGCAACTGCGCGGCCTGGCGCCGATGACAATGGTCAAGACTGCCCTGGGGGATTACCCGGCACAGACTCTTCGTGAAAGAGACCGCGTTGCGATCAAGGGCGGCGGATTTGTTCCCATCAAGTCGGTCCAGCGCATGGTTCTGGATGAGGATTTCATGCGCTACCATCCCGGCGCGCAACCGATCTGTATCCGTGCCGGCGCATTCGGGATCGGCTTCCCGCAGAAGGCTGTCATGCTGGCCCCGTATCAGCGCGTGGCGCCGCAGCAACGCATCCTGGGGGCGCAGATCAGGCACGCCAGGGACGCCATCGGACGGGCCCAGGTGTATCGGAAGGCCGAAAGCATGATCACCTACACGATCATCAGCCTCGGTCGCCCGGCGGCGATCAATTGCAGCGGGCTCTGGGTGGAAATCCCGGCCTGAGACCCGCCGCCCGCCCTGGCCCGCCTCAGGCGGGCTGCAGATGCGCGCCGGTGGTCCGCGGGCAGGTGTCCTCGTAAATCCGCATCAGGTCCTGGAGATGGCGGGCCGGGGAAAACCGCGCCTTCACATCGGCCAGGGCGTTTCGCGACAGGGTCTCGTGATCCGCTGCCGCCAGGCGCCGGAACGCGGCTTCCAGCGACGCGACATTCCCCGCCTCGAACAGGAAGCCATCGATGCCATCGCGGACAAGTTCGGGAATGCCGCCGATGTCGGCCCCGATCACCGGACGCCCGGCTGCCTTGGCTTCAAGCACGCTCATCGGGCAGTTTTCATACCATTGCGACGGCACCACCACCGCCCGGGCACGCGCCACCAGCCTGGCCAGCGCGTCACCCTGCCGGAACCCGAGGTAGTCGATGTGGTCGGTTGCGTCCGTCAGGCTGCGCAGCCGGTCGCTCCACGACCCTGCGCCGGCAATGAGCAGGCGCGTGCCGGCGCGCGTTGCCGCCCTGACGAGCGTTTCGATGCCCTTCAGCCTCTCGATACGCCCGAAATAGAGCAGATATCCGTCATGGCCCGGCTCGGCGATGCCGGGTTCGACGAAGTTGTGCAGGGTCACCAGCCGCTCTGCCGGCAGGCCGGCGCGGCGCATGATCTGGCGCTGGAAATCGCTGACGCAGATGAACCTGTCCACCAGGCGCACGTCTCCCAGAAGCCGGGCCGAGGCCATTTCCGCCAGCATGACGCCGCTGCGCAGCAAGGAGCCGTCCTTGCAGCGATGGCGCAGCACGTTCAGCACCGAGCCCCGGACGCAGTTCAGGCAGGGGCGCCCGTCGCGCTCCAGCGTGTAGACCGGGCAGGCCAGCTTGTATTCGTGAAGCGTGTGAACCACGGGAATGGCGCGGTTGCGCAGGACCGACAGGATCGCCGGGGTCTGTTTGCCGTGATAGATATGCAGATGGGCGACATCCACATGACCCAGGTGGTCAAGCAGCGCGTTCAGGTTGCGCCGGGCCTGGCTGTTGTAGAAATAGCGTATGGTGTCGTGCAGCCGGGCCGAGGCGGTGTCGGCCCCGGCCGGAAAGAACCTTTCCCAGTGGCTCGGCCGGTTTTGCGGATCGGCCATGCAGAACGGGATCACCTCGTGCCCGGCTTCGCGCAGCAGCCTGCGGGTTGCGAAAAACACCGCATCCGAGCCACCGGCAATGTGGTGGCGATGGCTGATCTGCAGAACCCGCATCAGGGGGTTTCCCGGCCGTAGCCAAGCGCATCCATGGTCCGCTCGAACAAAGGCCGCAACGGGCCCGAGATCGGCGCGCGCGGATAGGGCGGGCGCTGGCGCAAGATGCTCTGCCCGTAGCCGAGCATGGTTTCATCGGGGGCGAGGTGGCAGAAATCCAGCACGCGTCGCAGCGTCGGCCCGGGGCTGCGGGTCAGCTCTTCGTAGCGCAGAACCAGGGTATCCGGGGGGGCGGCCGCGATGATGCGGGCGGCTTCGCGCATGGTCACGATCCATTCGACCGCGGCCTTGTCAAGCGGCGGCACATCGCCGTGAAGGAAGCGGCGCGCCGGGGCGAAGAACGGGTCCGGCTCGATCAGTTCGCCAAGCATGAGGTTCCATTTGCGCCCCGCGTGCCCCCACCAGTCGTCGCGGCCCCTGCCGTGGCGGCGCGACCAGGTGTCGATGGACTGGCAGACGTCGTTTCCGTTGCGCAGCAGCAGGATTTTCCGCGCCCCCGGAAAAGCCGCGTCCAGCAGTGGCGTGCGGAAGATCAGTTCAGGGTATTTGTCGACGATGCGCGACGCGCGCGCCAGGCGCAGATAGGCGCGATAGCTGCCGTGAAGGGCGCGCACTCTGGCGGGGCTGGCATCGGCGGCGCCCATGCGAAACCGTCCGGGTCCGCGGCTGTACGAGCCGATCACGTCGTCGTCCGGGAAAGCGGCGTTCCACAGCGCCTTGGGCTCGTTCAAGTAGCCCACGTCGCGATGCAGGGCCAGGATCGTGCCCAGGATGGTGGTGCCCGAGCGGCCGAGGCCGAGAATGAAGATCGGGTTGGTGACCGGCCTTTTTACCGGCAGGGCGCGCCAAAGCCGGTGCCCGCCCATCACCAGCGGATTGATCCAGCGCCCGCGTGTGGTCAGCGGCCGCCCCTCGAAAAGAGAGTAGGCCAGCATCCGCGGCCAGAGCTTGGCCGGGCGGGCGCGCATGAAGGTTCTGTCGATCTGGGCAACCAATAGTGCCGCTCCTTTTCGTTAAGGAAAAGCACGATGTTGGTGAAGAAACTGTTAACATCGGCAGCCGGAGCGGCCCCGGCCCATGCCCGCGACCGCCGGGGTCACCACCGGCAGAAAGGCGAAGCCGGCGCCTTGCACGACCGCCAGCCGCCCGCCGACCGGGCCGAATCCGATACCGGCGGCGCCGGCGACGATGATTGCCGGGATGGCCTCGCTGGCAAACATCGCCGGCACATGTTGCAGCCCCGGGGGCACGGCCTTGTCCGGGGACGGAGTATCGTCGGGGTCGCGGTGTTGCTCGGGCGTCCCGATGGATGCGTCCGTTGTGGCTGTCTCTCCTGTGTGGCGTGACGGTTGCCTCGCGCGGCCCTCCTGGCGGGGCATGGCGCTACATGCCGACCGTGCATGGCTCTGTCAGCCGATGCTCCTGGAGGTTGGGGGTATCGCCGATCCGGTCGATGACCGCGAAGATACCGGGGGAATGGAGCGGGGTGAGCACGCCGTGCCATGTGCCGCGGTGAAGGTTGATGCCCTGGTGCGCGGCGGTGAGAAAGGCGCGCGGGCGGCCGGGCGTCGTGTTTTCGTCGGGGGCGACGATGACGAGGAAGGGGTGTTCGCTCATCGGGATGAAGGCCTGGGAACCGTCGGGGTGACGTTCGAGCAGGGAGAACTGGTAGGGCAGGGCGCGCGGCTTTGCCTTGAAGATCGAGATGCCGGGGCGCCCGCCCGCGCCGAAGTCGAGCCGGGCGCGGTCGTGGAAGCGTTCGCAGAAGCCTTCGTTGATGATCATGTCGGGCGTGCCCGCGGCTTCGAGGATGTCTCCGAAGGGGGCGAAGGCGGCGGCCGTGAGAGGCTCGGGGTGGATCGTGGTCATGCTGCGCACCGGGGGCGCTGCCCCCGGACCCCCGGGATATTTGCGGACAGAAGAAGCATCATCGGGCGAGTTTCAGTTTCGGGTGGCGGTTGATGTCCTTGTAGAGCAGGTAGCGGAAGGGGTCGCTGCCGGTGGCTTCGCAGGCCTGCGGGCAAAACGCGCGCAGCCAGAGGAAATCGCCGGGGCCGACCTCGATCCAGTCGGTGTTGAGCAGGTAACGCGCGGTGCCCTGCAGGATGTAGAGCCCGTGTTCCATGACGTGGGTTTCGGCGAAGGGGATCACGCCGCCGGGCTGGAAGGTGACGATGTTCACCTGCATGTCGTGGCGCAGGTCGGCGCTGTCGGTGAAACGGGTGGTGGCCCATTTGTCGGTGCCCGGCATCGGGGTGGGCGCGTGGTCCTTGTCG
>JALSRF010000381.1 GCA_026984895.1 Paracoccaceae bacterium | reverse complement strand
GCTTCGATCTCCATCTCGCGCTCGACGATCAGGCGCAGGCAGACCGATTGCACGCGGCCCGCCGATTTCGCGCCGGGCAGCTTGCGCCACAGAACCGGCGACAGGTTGAAGCCCACCAGGTAGTCGAGCGCGCGTCGCGCCAGGTAGGCTTCGACAAGTTCCATGTCCACCTGGCGCGGCTTTTTCATCGCCTCGGTGACGGCGGACCGGGTGATCGCGTTGAAAACCACCCGGCTGACCGGGGTGTCCTTCCTGATCGCCTTGCGTCTTTTCAGCGCTTCTTCCAGGTGCCAGCTGATTGCTTCGCCCTCGCGATCGGGGTCGGTTGCGAGGATCAGTTCGTTGTCGTTTTTCAGCGCATCCGCGATCGCCTTGACGTGCTTGCGGCTGTCGTGGCCGATCTCCCATTTCATCTCGAAATCGTGTTCGGGGTCGACCGAGCCGTCCTTGGGCGGCAGGTCGCGCACATGTCCATAAGAGGCCAGAACGGTGAAATCATCGCCCAGATACTTGTTGATCGTCTTGGCCTTGGCCGGGGATTCGACAACGACGACGGGCATGAATTTCCTCTCGACTCGGCTCTTGCCTGCTGGCGCGCGAAGATGTGGGGGGATCGGGGGCCGTTGTCAATGCATGGCGTTGCGCAACGGTATTGCAAGGTATTGGATCGGCGTGCGTTCGGGCCGTGTCGGGGGCTGGCCGGCGCGCGGCGCGCGGGCGGGGCGCGCGGATTTCAGCCCGGGCCGGCGCGGCTGAGCAGCCCACCGGGCAGGCGCGCGACCTTGCCATCGAGTTCCAGCGACAGCAGCGCTGGCGTCACCTTTTCCGGCGGCAGAGAAAGGTCGCGAATCAGTTGATCCTCGCTGACCGGGCTGGGACTCAGCCGATCAAGGATCGCGTCATGCAGAGCACCGATCCGGCGCAACGGCGGCCGGTCACGGGCCCCGGTCATCGTCCGGGGGGCGGCGGAGGCGGCCTGCGCGGTGGCGGCGTGCGGGGTGGCGGTGTGCGTGGCGTTGCGCGTGGCGGCGCTGTGCGTGGCGGCGCTGGCGGTGGTGGCGCCGGCGGTGGTGGCCGTGTTCGCGTTGGCGCTGTGCGTGGTGACGTCTGCGGCGGTGGCGGCCGCATTCGCGCTGGCGTCTGCGCTCGTGCTGGCGGTGGTGTCTCCGGCGCCGTCGGGGGCGCCGGGTCGGTCCCGGGCGGGGGCGCTGCGGGCGCTCTCGCACCGGGCACGCGGGGCGTCGCGCCGGCCGGGGGCGCCCGGTGGGGGCGTTGCGGGGCCAAGCAGCTCGATCACGTCATCGACCGCGCGCACGAGCGTCGCGCCGTCGCGAATCAGGAAATTGCAGCCCGTCGCGCGTGCATCGAAAGGGTGGCCCGGAACGGCCAGCACCTCGCGCCCGTAGTCGAGCGCGCATCTGGCGGTGATCAGGCTGCCGGAGCGTGCCGCGGCTTCGACCACGATCACCCCGCGGCAGAGACCGGCAATGATACGATTGCGGCGGGGAAAATGGCGCGCCTGCGGTTGCAGCCCCATGGGTTGTTCCGACAGGCGCAGACCGGTTTCCGGGATGTCCTGGGCCAGGGCGGCGTTTTCCGCCGGATATATCACATCGACCCCCCCGGCCATCACCGCCAGCGTGCCGCGTTTCATGGCGCCGCGGTGGACCATGGTGTCGATCCCGCGGGCAAGGCCGGACACAACGACATAGCCGGCATCGGACAGTTCCGCTGCGAGTCGGCGCGCCATCCGGCCGCCCAGGCTGGAAGCGTTGCGCGCGCCAACCATCGCGACCATTGGGCGGCCGAGGGTCTCGATCTTGCCGAGGGCCCACATGAGCGGCGGCGGATCGTTGATGTCCATGAGCGGTTGCGGGTAGTGCCTGCCGGCATAGGCGACCGGTTGCGCCCCGGCAAGGCGGCCCGCCTTCAGTTCGGCTCGTGCCGCG
>JALSRF010000380.1 GCA_026984895.1 Paracoccaceae bacterium | reverse complement strand
GCTATCATCAGAACTACTACCGTGGGAAAAGGCTGGTCCTGACCCGACGCGGCCCGAAAACCCAGGCGTCGGCCTATCGTTTCTACCGCAAGGCCTGCGGCCGTGACAAAAGGGTGCGCGCGATCTGGGGCGATGCCGCGCCCTTCGCCAGCAAGCACTGAGCACCCCGCAGTCAGCGCCGCTCCATCTGACCCAGGCGGCAGCCGGCAATGACCGCCATGTGCAGGATGTCGTTCTGGGTAGCGCTGGTCGAGCAGATCTGCACCGGCCGGTCGATTCCGGTCATGATCGGGCCGATCACCGTGGCCCCGGCCATTTCCTGCATGAGCTTGACCGAAATGGACGCCGAATGTCGCGCCGGAACCACCAGCACGTTTGCCGGGCCCGACAGCCTGCAGAACGGGTATTGCGCCATTGCCGCGGGGTTGAGCGCCACGTCAACGGTCATTTCACCGTCATACTCGAAATCCACGCCCCGGCGATCAAGGACCTCGGGGGCCAGGTGCATCTTGGTCGCCCGCTCGCTGACCGGGTAGCCGAAGGTGGAAAAGCTGACGAAGGCCACCCGCGGCTCTATCCCCATCCCGCGCACGACGGCGGCGGCCCGTTCGGCAATATCGGCCATGTCCTCTTCATCCGGCCATTCATGCACCAGGGTATCGGCTATGAAGACGATCCGCCCGCGGTGAAGAACGGCCGTCACGCCGACGGCACCGTCTTCGGCTCTGGCATCGAAGACATGGTTGACCAGGCCCAGAACGTAAGCCGACTTGCGCGTGGCCCCGGTTACCATGCCGTCGCCATGGCCATGCGCCAGCATCAGGGCCGAGAACACATGCCGGTCGCGGGCCGCCAGCCGGTGAACGTCCTGCTGGTCGTAGCCCTGCCGCTGCAGGCGTTGGTAAAGAAATGCCTTGTAGGTGGCCAGGTGCCGGGTGTTGGCCGCATTGGCCACCTCGATTTCGCCGAAGGCATCGCCCAGGCCTTCGGCCTCGAGCTTGGCCCTGACATCGCCTTCCCGCCCCACGACGATGGCATGCCCGTAACCGTTGCGCCGATAGGCAACCGCGGCCTTCAGCACCCGTGGATCGTCGCCCTCGGCAAAGATCATCGTCGCCTGGGCGGCGCGCGCGCGCGTATTCAGCCCCTGCAGGATCGAGGCGGTCGGGTCCATCCGTGCCTCCAGCGACAGCCGGTAGCCCTCCATGTCGATGATCGGGCGGCGGGCGACGCCGGTATCCATGCCCGCACGCGCGACCGCGGGCGGGATGCGGTGGATCAGGCGCGGGTCGAAGGGCGCGGGGATGATGTAATCGCGCCCGAAGCTCAGCTTGCGCCCGTAGGCCATCGCTACCTCGTCGGGGACGTTTTCGCGGGCCAGTTCGGCCAGGGCCTCGGCACAGGCGATCTTCATTTCGTCGTTGATGGCACGGGCATGGATGTCGAGCGCACCGCGAAACAGGTAGGGAAAGCCCAGCACGTTGTTGACCTGGTTGGGATAGTCCGACCGGCCGGTGGCCACGATCGCGTCTTCGCGCACCTCGTGCACCTCTTCTGGCGTAATCTCGGGATCCGGGTTTGCCATGGCGAAAATCACCGGATCTTTCGCCATCGAGCGCACCATGTCCCGGGTCACCGCGCCCTTGGCCGAAACCCCGAGAAACACGTCCGCGCCCGCGATCGCCTCTTCCAGGGTGCGGGCCTGCGTCTTGACCGCATGGGACGATTTCCACTGGTTCATGCCTTCGGTGCGGCCCTGGTAGATCACCCCCTTGGTGTCGCACATGATGCAGTTTTCGTGCCGCGCGCCCATCGCCTTGATCAGTTCGAGACAGGCGATGCCCGCCGCCCCCGCGCCGTTCAGCACGATCCTGCACTCTTCGATGCGCTTGCCCGACAGGTGCAGCGCGTTGATCAGCCCGGCCGAACAGATCACCGCGGTGCCGTGCTGGTCGTCAT
>JALSRF010000379.1 GCA_026984895.1 Paracoccaceae bacterium | reverse complement strand
AGATCGACGACGGGGAATTCATCATTTTCGTCGGTCCTTCGGGCTGCGGAAAATCCACCTTGCTGCGGATGATCGCTGGCCTGGAAGAGACCAGCCGCGGCCAGATCGTGATCGACGGGCGCGATGTCACCGCCCAGGCGCCTTCGCGCCGCGGCCTGGCGATGGTGTTTCAGTCCTATGCGCTTTATGCGCACATGAGCGTGGGCGAAAACATGGGGTTTCCGCTGAAAACCGCGGGGGTGGCGCCAGACGAGATCAACGCCAGGGTCGCCGAGGCGGCGCGGGTGCTGAAGCTGGAAGACTACCTTGACCGGCGTCCGAAGGCGCTGTCGGGCGGGCAGAGGCAGCGGGTGGCGATCGGACGCTGCATCGTGCGCGATCCCACGGCATTTCTTTTCGACGAGCCGCTTTCCAACCTGGACGCGGCGCTGCGCGTGGAGATGCGCTACGAGATCGCGAAGCTGCACCAGGCGCTGAAATCGACGATGATCTATGTCACCCACGACCAGGTCGAAGCGATGACTCTGGCCGACCGGATCGTGGTGCTGGAGGCGGGCCGCATTGCCCAGGTCGGAACGCCGCGCGCGCTGTACCAGCGCCCGGCGAACCTGTTTGTGGCGCAGTTCATCGGCTCGCCGAAAATGAACATACTGCCGTGCAGAACCGGCGAGGGGCGCTACAGCCTGGAAGGTGGAAAAGGTGGGAAATTCAACGGGAAAGTGGACGCAGTTCACCTTGGTATCCGGCCCGAGCACATTCAGTTGGCCGCCCCCGGCAAGGGCGCATTCGAAGGCTGCGTGGACGTGGTCGAATACCTGGGTTCGGACACGTTCGTGATTGTCGATTGCGGCCCGCTTGGACGGGTCACGCTGCGCGCGGCCGGCGACAGCGATCTGGCCCCCGGCGAGACGGTCGCGCTCGCCTTCCCGCCCGAGGCGGCGCATTTCTTCGCCGCTGACGGGCAGGCGGTGCGCGCGCAGGACTGACGGACAGGCGTCGCGCGGCGGGCCCGGGGCGAAAGGCGCCGGTGTGCCCGACAGCCGCGCGCCGCAAAGACAAGGACCGGCGCCGGGCGCCGTCTGGCGCATCGGTTTTTGGGTTCGGGGTTTGCGGCGGGTGAAAGAAAAACCGCAACATATTGAAAAAGCGCAATAAAGATAATTTACATCAGAAACAAAAAAGTTTTTCGAAAAAATTGCGGCCGCGGGCGCGTCGCCCTAAGCATGGGGACGCGTTGCAACCGATGCCAGAACCGCAAGGGTCATTGCCTCCGATGTCAGCCATGTCAGCCATGTCAGATCAGAACCCGGTTTTCATTCCCGGCCCGACCAACATCCCGGAGCGCCTGCGACGTGCCTGCGACCGGGCCACCATCGACCACCGCTCGGGGCAGTTTCGCGACATCCTGTTGCCGGCGCTGGCGGGGGTGAAGACGATCCTGAAAACCGCGCAGGGCGAGGTGGTGATCTTTCCCGCCACCGGTACCGGCGGCTGGGAGGCGGCGATTTCCAACACGCTTTCGCCGGGCGACAGGGTGCTGGCGTCGAACCACGGCATGTTTTCGCAGAAGTGGATCGACATGTGCGTCCGCCACGGCCTGACGGTGGAGCGCGTCGATGCGCCCTGGGGCGAGGGCCTGCCGGTCGCGGGTTTCGAAGCCGCGCTGCGCGCCGACACCGGCCACGCGATCCGGGCGGTGCTGGCAACCCATAACGAAACCGCCACCGGCGTGAAAAGCGACATCGCCGCGCTGCGCCGCGCGATGGATGCGGCCGGCCACCCGGCGCTGCTGCTGGTGGACGGGGTCAGCTCCATCGCCTCGATGGATTTCCGTATGGACGAATGGGGCGTGGACATTGCCGTGACCGGCAGCCAGAAGGGGTTCATGCTGCCCGCGGGTCTGGCCATTGTCGGCATCAGCCAGAAGGCGATCGCGGCGATGGATGGCGCCGGCCTGCCG
>JALSRF010000378.1 GCA_026984895.1 Paracoccaceae bacterium | reverse complement strand
GGTTGGCTTCGGCCACCTGAACGGCCACCTCGTCGATGTCGCTGGCGATCACCACGGCATCGAAGACACGAGCCGCCGCCATCGCCAGCACCGCGGTGCCGCAGCCGATATCGGCCACGCGCGCCGGGCGGAAGTCGCCGGCCGCCAGGCGATCGAGCGCGCGCAGGCACCCCAGCGTGGTGCCGTGGTGCCCCGTGCCGAAGGCCATGGCCGCCTCGATCAGCAGGCCGATACGCCCCTCGGGCAGCTTGTCGGCATCATGGCTGCCATGGACGAAGAACCGCCCCGCCTCCACCGGGGTCAGTTCGCGCCGGACATGGGCCACCCAGTCGGTTTGAGGCAGCCGGGAAACGGCGAAAGGCGCCGCGCCCGTGGCCGCCGCCAGCAGCGCCAGCGCGGTCTCGTCCGGCGGGGCGGTGAAGTAGCCGCCCACCTCCCAGTTGCCCGAACCGTCTTCAAGTTCGAACACGCCGACGCCGGCAGGGGACGGCTCCAGCCGTTCGAGCGCCGCGCCCAGGCGCTCGGCCCGGGCGCGGTCGGGCAAGGTCGTCAATGCGGTATAGGTGGCCATGATGCGTTTTCGGCCTTTTCGCTCTTGTGGCGCGCCGGAGCGTGTCGCCTTCATCCCCAGTCACGCGAAACGCTCCGGCGCCCTGTTTTCGCATGTTCCGGGGCTCGGGACCGGCTCCGGGACCGGGTCCCGCGCCCGGGCGACATGCCTTAAGCCCTGGGCCCGGCGCGGTCAAGTCGCCGCCGCGCGCCCGGCCGAACGCACGGCGGTGGGCGGCCCGCCTGCCCGCGCGCGCCCGCCTGCGCCCTCTCGCCGGGTCGGGGCACGGGGTCTGCCAAGGTGACCGGGCACAGGGTCTGCCAAGGGGACCGGGCACGGGGTCCGGGCATCGGTCTCAGACCAGCGCCCGCCGCCGCGAAGACCACACGGTTTCATGCCCCGGTTCGGGGTGGCGCGGCACCATCAGCGCCAGCGCAAGCGACAGTGCCGCAAACATTGCCGCGATGGCGAACACCAGCGCCGGAGATTTCACCCAGACATAGCCCAGCCCGACCGGCAGGAACACCGCGGCGATGTGGTTGATGGTAAAGGCGACCGCCGCAGTGGGCGCAATATCGGCCGGGTCGGCGATCTTCTGGAAATAGGTCTTGAGCGCGAACGCCAGCGCGAAGAACAGGTGATCCACCACATAAAGCCCCGCCGCAACGAACATGCCCCAGCCCAGATAGTAGACCCCGCCATAGGCAAGAAACACCGCCATCAGCCCGATGTATTCGAACGCCAGCGCGCGGCGCTCTCCCCAGCGGGCGATCGCGCGCCCCATAACCGGCGCGAACAGCATGTTGGCGATGAAGTTGATCAGGAACAGCGCGGTCAGCTGGTTCACCTGGAAGCCGAAGCGTTCGACCATCATGAAGGCGGCGAAGACCACGAATATCTGCCGCCGCGCACCGGCCATGAGTTGCAGCGCATAGTAGAGCCAGTAGCGCCTGCGCAGCACCATGTGCCGGCGCTGCACCGTGCGCGAGCGGAACTGCGCAAAGAACAGCAGGCACAAAAGCGCAACGCCGGCGGTAAACCCGCCGCTCACCATGTAGACAAGCTCATAGGACAGGTCGAAGGCTTTCCACGTGACAACCAGCAGGCTGTAGGACAGCAGCGAGGCCGCCGAGCCGGCCGCGACGATCCAGCCCAGAAGCTGCGGCGCGCGCGCGCGATCGATCCACTGCAACTGGAGCGACTGGTTCACCGTCTCGTAATAGTGGAACCCGAAGGACGACAGCAGGGTGACACCCAGCAGCCCGCCGAAGCTGGGGAACTGTGCCGTGATGGCCGTTGCCACCCCCAGCAGCAGCAGCGCCACAAGCCCCAGCACCTGTTCGCGGATGAACAGCAAGAGCGAGATCACCCCCACCGCCAGCAGGCCCGGAACCTCGCGCACGCTTTGCAGCCAGCCGATTTCGACGCCGGTAAAGCCGGCCCGCTCGATGACGAAATTGTTCAGCAGCGCGCTCCATGTGGCAAAGGAAACCGGCATGGCAAAGGCCATGATCAGCAGCAGCGCCAGCGGCCGTCGCCAGAACGGCAGGCCGGCGGCTTCGTCAAGTCCAACGGTTTTCATTCCGTCCCCATACCCCGGGGGCGGTGCGGACGCGAGCGGAAAACATATTCGGCAACCCGCATGTGTCTGATCTGGATCAAGGACGCCGGCCCGAAGCGGGGGCATGCTCAGGGCCGCACAGCAACCGCGGCGCACGACAACAGTTCGAAGGGCGCATCCGATGGATATCCTGTCTCTGGTCGACATGCTGGGAGAGGCGCGCACCGCAGCGCTTCTGGGGCTGATCACGGGCCTGGTGTTCGGGGTGGCGGCACAGCGCTCGTCCTTCTGCCTGCGCGCGGCCACGGTCGAGTTCGCCCGCGGCCGGCTGGGGCCCGCCGTTTCGGTCTGGCTGCTGACCATTTCAACCGCCATCGTCTGGGTCCAGGGGGCGACGCTGGCCGGTCTCGTGCGCCCGCAGGACGCCCGCATCATGGCGGTGCCCGGGTCCTGGTCGGGCGCGGTGATCGGCGGGCTCCTGTTCGGCATCGGCATGATTCTGGCACGCGGATGTTCCGGCCGCCTGCTGGTGCTGGCCGCCACGGGCAACCTGCGCGCGGTGGTCTCGGGGCTGATCTTTGCCGTGGTGGCGCAGATGAGCCTTTCGGGCTGGCTTGCGCCCCTGCGCGACAGGTTGGCGGCGCTGTCGATCACGGCCGGCGGGCACAACGTGAACCTGCTGACCTTCTCGGGGCTGCCCGGGCGCGCGGGGCTGGGGCTGGGGCTGGCGATGGCCCTTTTTGCGCTGTGGCTTTCGTTTCGCAACCGGATCGGCTGGCCGCGGCTGATCTTTGCTTCGGGGGTCGGGTTTTCGGTGGCGCTCGGCTGGGTGCTGAGCTTCGGGCTGAGCCAGGTCGCCTTCGAGCCGGTGCAGGTTTCGAGCATCACCTTCACCGGTCCTTCGGCCAGCACGCTGATGTATGTCCTGGACCGGCACGCCGTTCTCGGGTTCAACGTGGGGCTGATCCCGGGCGTCTTCGCCGGGGCCTTCCTGGCCGCCTGGCTCGCGCGCGAACTGCGCTTTCAGGGGTTTCGGGACGCCGACAACATGAAACGCGCGATGACAGGGGCGGCGCTGATGGGATTTGGCGGCATGCTGGCAGGCGGATGCGCCATCGGCAACGGGGTCACCGGCACCTCGATCTTTGCCGGCACCGCCTGGGTTGCGCTGTCGGCGATGTGGGCCGGGGCGATGCTGACCGATTTCGTTGTGGACCAGCACCACGGCAGGCTTTCGGCCGCGGGAAATGCCGCCCGATAGGCCATGGCGCCCGAAAGGCCAGGCCACCCGGACGCGCGAACCGGTTTCGGCGCGCCCCGGAAGGCTTCTCCCATGCGCAGACAGCGCCGCCGAGCGGTTCGCGTGACGGCGCGTGACTGTGGCTGGCGGCGGCACGCTCTGGCGGCACGGCGCCCGGTCGCGGCGCGTCGGGTGCACACGCCCGGTCGCGGGCCGCCGCCCCCGATCCGCGCGGGCTCAGTAGAAGCTTTGCGGGTCGATATCGATCTGAAGGCGCAGGTTCGCCGGCAGGCGGAACTGGGCAAGCCAGTCTCGCAGCGCCCGCTGAATCGGCGCAGCTTTTGCGGCCTTGACCAGCAGGCGCACCCGATGACGCCCGCGGATACGCGCAATCGGCGCCGGCGCCGGGCCGAACACCCTTGCCCCGATCGCCTGCAACGGTGCGTCGCGCCGCACCATCTCACCGCCCAGATCGAAGGCCGCCGCCGCATCCGGCGATGACAGGACGATCCCGGCCAGGCGGCCGTAGGGCGGCACCCCGGCCGCGCGGCGCTCCTGCGCCTCGGCGCGCCAGAACGCCTCTTCGTCGCCCGACAGGATCGCCCGGATCACCGGGTGTTCGGGCTGCCAGGTCTGCAGCAGCGCGGCCCCCGGAGCATCGCCGCGCCCGGCCCGGCCAGAGACCTGGCGCATCAGCTGAAAGCTGCGTTCCGCGGCGCGCAGGTCCGAGCCCTGCAACCCCAGGTCGGCGTCGATCACCCCGACCAGGGTCAGCGCCTCGAAATTGTGCCCCTTGGCCACCAGCTGGGTGCCGATGACGATATCGGCCCCGCCTCTGCCGATCTTCGCGATCTCCTCTTTCAGCGCGCGGGCCGATGCGAACAGGTCGGAAGACAGCACCGAAAGGCGGGCCTCGGGGAAAAGCGCGCGCACCTCCTCGGCCAGCCTTTCGACGCCCGGCCCCACCGGCGCCAGGCGCCCTTCGGCCTCGCACGAGGGGCATGTCGCGGGGATCGGCCGGGTTTCGCCGCACTGGTGGCAGACCAGGCGTTTGCGAAAGCGGTGCTCGACCATGCGCGCGTCGCAGTGATCGCAGCCGATCTGATGCCCGCAGGCCCGGCACACCGTTACCGGGGCATAGCCGCGCCGGTTGAGGAACAGCAGCGACTGTTCGCCGCGATCAAGCCGGCCGGCGACGGCATCGCGAAGCGCCGGCGAGATCCAGCGCCCCGGGGGCACCTCCTGGGCGCGCATGTCTATGGCCGCCATCGACGGCATCCGCGCCGCGCCGTAGCGGGCCCCCAGATCGAGGCGCTCGTATTTCCCGGCTTCGACATTGGCCCAGCTTTCAAGGCTGGGCGTGGCGGAAGCCAGGACCACCTGCGCCGAACAAAGCGACGCGCGCAAAACCGCCATGTCGCGGGCATGATAGACCACGCCGTCCTCCTGCTTGTATGAGGTGTCGTGTTCCTCATCCACCACGATCAGCCCGAGATCGCGAAACGGCAGGTAGAGCGCCGAGCGCGCGCCGACCACCAGCGGCGCTTCGCCTTCGGCCGCCATGCGCCACGCCCGGCGGCGTTCGGTCATGGTCACGCCCGAGTGCCATTCCGCCGGCCGCGCGCCGAAACGCGCCTCCACGCGCGACAGGAAGGCGGCGGTCAGCGCGATCTCGGGCAGCAGCACCAGCGCCTGGCGCCCGCGCCGCAGGGTCTCGGCCACCGCCTCCAGATAGACCTCGGTCTTGCCCGATCCGGTCACCCCTTTCAGCAGCGTGGTGGAATAGCGCGCCGCAACCACCTTTTCGCGCAGCCGCGCGGCGGCGGCAATCTGGTCGCCCTCCAGCACCACGCCGCCGTGCCCCGGATCGAGGCGCGGATAGGGCAGGTCGCGCGGGCTTTCCTCTTCGCGCACCGCCCCGAGTTTCACCAGCCCCTTGACGACAGAGCTCGAAACCCCCGCCAGCCCGGCCAGTTCGCCAAGGGTGAACCCGAGCCCGCCGTGACTGCGAAGCACCTCCAGAACCCGCCGGCGCGCTGGCGTCATCCGCTCGGGGTCGCGCGACCCGGGCCGGTAGATCCGGCGCATGGACGGCGGATCGCCCAGCCCCGGCGCGCGGGTGGCAAGGCGCAGCATCGCGGGCATCGGCGTCAGCGTGTAATCGGCGACCCGCGCCAGAAATTCGCGCATCTCGGGGCGCATCGGTGCCGCATCCAGCACCCGGTTCACCGGGCGCACGCGGGCCGGATCGACCCCGCCCTGCCCCGGCCCCCAGACCACGCCAAGCACCTTGCGCGGCCCCAGCGGCACCTCGACCAGGGCACCGGACGCGCAGCCGCCCTCGGGTGCCCGATAGTCGAGCAACCGGTCCAGCGGCTGCGTGGTCAGCACCGCAACCGGCGCGCCCTCTTCAAACCAGGTTGTCTCGCTCAATCGCCCGATCCGCCCATTTGGCCTTTCCGCCCGCCCCTACCTACGATAAAAGCTATCGCGAAAAAGGATAAACCCGCGAGGCGAAATATGCGATTCTTTGTGGATACGGCGGATGTGGATGCGATCCGCGAGTTGAACGCACTTGGCATGGCCGACGGGGTGACCACCAATCCCTCGCTGATCCTCAAGTCGGGGCGCGACATCCTGGAAGTGACCCGGGAGATCTGTTCCATCGTCTCGGGGCCGGTCTCGGCCGAAGTGGTCGCGCTGCAGGCCGACGAGATGATCGCCGAAGGGCGCAAGCTGGCGAAAATCGCCGACAACATCGCCGTGAAGGTGCCGTTGACCTGGGACGGGCTGAAGGCCTGCAAGGTGCTTTCCGACGAAGGCCATATGGTCAATGTCACGCTGTGCTTTTCGGCCAATCAGGCGCTTCTGGCCGCAAAGGCCGGCGCCACCTTCATTTCGCCCTTCATCGGCCGGCTGGACGACATCAACCTGGACGGCATGGAACTGATCGCCGATATTCGCACGATCTACGACAATTACGGTTTCGACACCCAGATTCTGGCCGCCTCGATCCGCAGCGTCAATCACATGAGCCAGGCGGCGCTGATCGGTGCGGATGTGGCAACCGCGCCACCCGGCGTGATCAAAGCGATGGCAAACCACCCGCTGACCGACAAAGGTCTGGACGGCTTCCTGAAGGATTGGGCAAAAACAGGCCAGAAAATCCTCTGACGCGACGGAGGACGCAGTGCTGGGCAGCGAAGGGAAAAGCATGAAGACGCCGGTGGGAACCGTGCAGGAGTTGCGCGATCGCATCATATCGGACCCCGATGTCATCCTTGAGGACCGCGACGTGATGCGGGCGCTGGTCCAGGCGAACGAGTCGGCCCTCGGCCCCAACATCGTCGATCTGCGCGGGATCGCGATCGAGCGGCTCGAGTCCCGGCTTGAGCGCCTTGAGGACACGCACCGTTCGGTGATCGCCGCGGCCTACGAGAACCTGGCGGGCACGAACACCGTTCATCGGGCCGTGCTGCGCATGCTCGAAGCGCGCGATTTCACGACCTTCCTGACCGACCTGAAGGATGTGGCCGAGATCTTGCGCGTGGACACGCTCAGGCTGGTGCTCGAAGCCGGCGGGGACGATGGGGCCGACGCGCCGCTGGACAAGGTCGGAGAGGTTCTGGCGATCGTGCCGCGCGGGCGCATCGACGCCTATATCAGCGGCGGACGGAACGTGCCGGTCCGCCCGGTCACGCTGCGCCAGATCCAGCCCGACAGCGACGAAATCCATGGCGAAAGTTCCGACTGGATCCAGTCCGAAGCCCTGCTCCGGCTCGATTTCGGAGACGGCCGCCTGCCCGGGATGCTTGCGCTTGGCTCCGAAGACCCGCACCAGTTCAGACCGACCCAGGGGACCGACCTTCTGGGGTTTTTCGGGGCGGCTTTCGAACGGGCGATGCGCCGTTGGCTGGGATAGGCAGCATATCCCCCGCCTGGGCAGATGCGCTGGCCGGCTGGCTTGCGGATCGCAAGGCGCTGAACAATGCATCCGACAACACGATCAGCGCCTATCAGCGCGATGTGCTGGGCTTTCTCGCCTTCATGGGCGGGCATCTGGGGGGCGCATCGGGGCTTGGCGCGCTTTCGCGAATCGGCGTGGCCGACATGCGCGCGTGGATGGCCAGCGAACGCGGCCGCGGCGTGTCGCCCCGGTCCCTGGCGCGGGCGCTGTCGGCGGTGAAGGGGTTCTTCCGCTGGCTGGCCCGGCGCGAAGGCTTTGATGCCACCGCGGTGCTGTGCGCGCGCGCGCCGAAGTTTCAGCCCGGGCTGCCCCGCCCGCTGGCCGCCCAGGCTGCGCGCGACATGATCCGCACCGTCGGCGAACAGGCCCGCGAGGACTGGATCGGCGCGCGCGACGCCGCCATTCTGACCGTGCTCTACGGCTGCGGGCTGCGCATCTCCGAAGCGCTCGGGCTGACACGGGCGCAGGCGCCGCTGCCCGAAATGCTGCGCATCCGCGGCAAGGGTGGCAAAGAGCGCATGGTGCCGGTGATACCGGCCGCGCGCACCGCGGTGGACCGTTATGTGGCGCTGTGCCCGTTCCCGGATGAACCGGCGTCGCCGCTGTTTCGCGGCGTGCGGGGCGGTGCGCTTGGCGCGCGCGTGGTGGCCCGGGTGATGGAACAGGCCCGGATGCAGCTTGGCCTTCCGGCCACGGCGACGCCGCATGCGCTTCGTCATTCCTTTGCCACCCACATCCTGAGCGCGGGCGGAGACCTGCGCGCGATACAGGAACTTCTGGGCCATGCGTCGCTGTCCAGCACCCAGGCCTATACCGCGGTGGACACGGCGCATCTGCTTGAAATCTACCGCAAGGCGCACCCGCGCGCCTAGGCCGGAGCGCACCCGCGCGCGCCGGCGCTGCATCCGCCGGGCACCGGCCAGACCCGCCGCCCCCGACCGCCGGAAGCGCTCTGTGCGTTGCAAACCGGCCGGATTTCGGCCAGAAATCGCGAATGCGAAACCATACCAAGGCAATGATGGTCCATCTTCTCACCGCCAGCGGGGCGGTATTTGCCATGCTTGCATTGCTTGCGGCCGCGGACGGAAAGTGGAGCATGATGTTCCTGTGGCTGGTCGCCGCCTTCTTCGTTGACGGGCTGGACGGGCCGCTGGCGCGCAGATACGATGTCGTGCACAACGCGGCCGAGTTCGACGGCGTGCTGCTTGACCTGATCATCGACTACCTGACCTATGTCTTCGTGCCGGCCTATGCGCTGTTCAAGTCGGGCCTGCTGCCCGGCTGGATGGGCTGGACCGCGATCATCGTCATCACATATGGCAGTGCCATGTATTTTGCCGATACCCGCATGAAGACAAGAGACAATTCCTTTTCCGGCTTCCCCGGCTGCTGGAACATGGTGGTGCTGGTGCTGTTCGCGCTCAAACCCGGGTTCTGGGTGATCCTGTCGGTGGTGGTGGTGCTGAGCGCGATGATGTTCGTGCCGCTGAAATTCGTGCACCCGGTGCGCACCGCACGCTGGCGCGCGCTGTCGCTGCCGATGGCCGTTGCCTGGACCTTCTTTGCCGGCTGGGCCGCCTGGGTGGACTTTCACCCGCAGAGCTGGGCGCATTGGGGGCTGGTGCTGACCTCCTTCTACCTGCTTGGCGCGGGGATTGCGCAGCAGATTCTGCCTCAACGCTGAAGCGGCACCCGGGCGCGCGCAGCGCGCAAGAGACGGCGAAAAGACCGGCCCCGCCTGCCAGACCCGCCCGCATCAGCCCCGCCTGCCAGACCCGCCCACATCAGCACCGCCCGCATCACCGCCGCCCCGCCCGCATCACCGCCGCAGGCCGCTTGCCCCGGCGCGCCGTCAGGACAGCGCCGCGTCGCAGCGCCCGCACACCCCCGGATGCGC
>JALSRF010000377.1 GCA_026984895.1 Paracoccaceae bacterium | reverse complement strand
TTCCTCGAATCCGCGCTGTGGGATCCGATCCAGATCGCGCGCACCGGGCGCGCGCTCAAGATCAACTCGGACGCGCGCTACCGTTTCGAGCGCGGCGTCGATCCGCTGTTCACCGGGCCGGGGCTGGACTTGGCGACTCAGATGGTGCTGGATCTGTGCGGTGGCGAACCATCCGAAGCGGTGCAGGCCGGCGCGATGCCGGATGTGGCGCGCGCCTACAGGCTGGATACCGACCGCGTGAAATCGCTCGTCGGCATGGACATCCCGGCCGATGAACAACGCCGCACGCTCAAGGCGCTGGGCTTCCGGCTGGACGGCGACATGGCCCATGTGCCCAGCTGGCGCCCCGACGTGCAGGGCGAAGCCGACCTGGTGGAAGAGGTGGCGCGCATCGCCTCGCTCACGAAACTGGTGGGCAAGCCGCTGGCGCGCCCCGAGCCCGGCGTGCTGCGCCCGATCCTGACGCCCATGCAAAAGCGCGAACAGATCGCCCGGCGCACGGCGGCGGCGCTGGGCTACAACGAATGCGTGACCTACAGCTTCATCGATCGCGCCAGCGCCGAGATGTTCGGCGACGGGGCTGACGCCACCATGCTGGAAAACCCGATTTCATCCGAGATGAGCCACATGCGCCCCGATCTGCTGCCCGGCCTGCTGCAGGCGGCGGCGCGCAACCAGGCACGCGGTTTTGCGGACATGGCGCTGTTCGAGGTCGGCCCGGCCTTTCACGGCGGTGAGCCGGGCGAACAGCATCTGCAGGTGGCGGGCCTTCTGGTGGGCCATGCGGCGCCGCGCGACCCGCACGGCTCGCGCCGGGCGGTGGACGTGTTCGACGCCAAGGCGGACGCCGAGGCAGTGCTGGCTGCGATCGGCGCGCCGGCCCGCGCGATGATCCAGCGCAACGCCCCCGCCTGGTGGCATCCGGGGCGGTCCGGGCAGATCAGCCTCGGCCCGAAGAACGTGCTGGCGGTGTTCGGAGAGCTGCACCCGAAGGTGCTCAGGGCGCTGGACGTCAAGGGGGCGGCGGTCGCCTTCACCATCTTTGCCGAACGGATCCCCTTCCCGAAATCGAAATCCACAACCCGCCCGGCGCTGACGCTCAGCGACCTGCAGGCGGTGGAACGCGACTTCGCCTTCGTGGTGGATGCCGATGTCGAGGCGCTGACACTGGTCAACGCCGCCGCCGCCGCCGACAAGACGTTGATCGAACGGGTCAGCCTGTTCGACGCGTTTTCCGGCGAACGCGCCGAAGCGCAGATGGGCACCGGCAAGAAATCGCTCGCGATCTCGGTGCGTCTGCAACCGACCGAGGCAACGCTGACCGACAAGGACATCGAGGCGGTCTCGGCGAAGATCGTCGAAAAAGTGCGCAAGGCCACCGGCGGCGTATTGCGCGGGTAGGGCAGATGCCTCCGGCGGGGATATTTGCTGCGAAAAAGAAATATTGGCCTGATTCTTTTTCGTCAAAATATCCTCGGGGGTGAATTGGCCGCCCGCGGCCAAGAGGGGGCGGACAGCCCCTTTTCCCGCCTGCTTGACGCTGCTGCGGCAGAGGGCTAGGCCCTCATCCATCCAGACCAGAAAAGGACGCGCCCCATGAGCACGAATTCGCTTCTCATCCTGCCCGGAGACGGCATCGGCCCGGAAGTCATGGCCGAGGTGAGCCGCATCATCGCCTGGTTCGCCGATCGTCGCGGCCTGAAGTTCGACGTGAACGAAGATCTGGTGGGCGGCGCAGCCCATGATGTCCACGGGGTGCCGCTGGCCGATGAGACGATGGAAAAGGCGCAGTCGGTCGATGCCGTTCTGCTGGGCGCCGTGGGCGGGCCGAAATACGACGATCTGGATTTCTCGGTGAAACCCGAACGCGGGCTGTTGCGGCTGCGCAAGGAAATGGACCTGTTTGCCAACCTGCGCCCGGCGGTGTGTTTCGATGCGCTGGCCGATTTTTCCTCGCTCAAGCGCGAGGTGGTGGCCGGGCTGGATATCATGATCGTGCGCGAACTGACCTCGGGCAGCTATTTCGGCGAGCCGCGCGGCATTTTCGAGGAAAACGGCGAACGCGTCGGCATCAACACCCAGCGTTACACCGAAAGCGAAATCGACCGCGTGGCGCGGGCGGCCTTCGATCTGGCACGCAAGCGCGCGGGGCGCGTGTGCTCGATGGAAAAGGCCAATGTGATGGAAAGCGGCATCCTGTGGCGCGAAGTGGTGCAGGCGGTGCGCGACGCGGATTACCCCGACATCGAGCTGAGCCACATGTATGCCGACAACGGCGGCATGCAACTGGTGCGAAACCCCAGGCAGTTCGACGTGATCGTGACCGACAACCTGTTCGGCGACCTCTTGTCGGACGTGGCGGCGATGCTGACCGGCAGCCTGGGCATGTTGCCCTCGGCCAGCCTCGGCGCGCCGATGGAAAACGGCCGGCCCAGGGCGCTTTATGAGCCGGTGCACGGCTCGGCCCCCGATATTGCCGGGCAAGGCAAGGCCAACCCCTGCGCCACCATCCTGAGCTTTGCCATGGCGCTGCGGTATTCCTTCGATGCGGGCGACGAGGCCGACCGGCTGGAAGCGGCGGTGGAAAAGGTGCTGGCAGACGGGGTGCGCACCGCCGACCTGATGCAGACCGAGGGCGGCAGCCCGGCCAGCACCCGCAAAATGGGCGATGCGATCATCGCCGCGCTGGAGGCGAGCCTCTGACAGCGCCTTGCGCGGTCGAAGCGCGCACAGCCCCTGCGCCCGCCTGTGTCCCCCTGCGCCCGCCTGTGTCCTTGTGTGCCGGCGCGCGATGTGCCGGCCCCCGTCTGCCGCCGCGCACGCGCCCGCGCACCGACCCCGACACATCTGCGTCCCCTTCCCGCCTGCCGGCACGCGCCTGCGCAACGACACGGCTGAAAAGCGCATGCCCGGTCCGCGCACCCGGCTGACCGGCGGAAGCAAGGCAGCGGCGGCGGCGATGCGGCAGGCCGGCCTGCGGCAGCCTTCTGCTGTTGACCCGTGGCCCGGATTGGCTCAGGTCTGGGGACGCAACTACGGGAACCGGGCCAATGTCGAACCTCAGAGGCGTTCTTTTTGCGCTTGCCGCTTTCGGGATTTTCGCCACCCACGACGTGGTGGTGAAAACGCTTGGCATGCGCTATGCGCCGTTTCAGATCATCTTCTTCAGCGTGCTGATGAGCTTTCCGCTGGTCATGCTGATGCTGATGCGCGATCCGACCTCGGGGCACCTGCGCCCGATGCATCCCTGGTGGATCGCGGCGCGCATGGTGGCCGCCGTGGTGACCAGCACCTCGGCGTTCTATGCGTTCTCGGTGCTGCCCCTGGCACAGACCTACTCGGTGCTGTTTGCGACGCCGCTGCTGATCACGGTGTTGTCGATCCCCATTCTGGGCGAACGCGTCGGGCTGCATCGCTGGCTGGCCGTCTTCATCGGGCTTGCCGGGGTGATCGTGGTGTTGCGCCCCGGCCAGGCACCGCTGAGCCTGGGCCATGTCGCCGCCCTGGCGGCGGCCACCAGCAGCGCGCTTGCCTCGGTGATCATCCGCAAGATCGGGCGCGAGGAGCGCACCGTGGTGCTGCTGATCTACCCGATGCTGGCCAATTTCGTGGTGATGGCCGCGGTCCTGGCATTCGTCTATGTGCCGATGCCGGTGATCGATCTGGGGATGAACGCGGTCATTTCCGTTCTCGGGTTCAGCGCCGGCCTGTTTCTGATCGCCGCCTACAACAACGGCGAAGCGGCGGTGGTCGCCCCGATGCAATATTCGCAGATCATCTGGGCCACCGTCCTTGGCGCCTGGTTCTTCGACGAATGGCCGGACCGCATGACGCTGATCGGCGCGGCCGTGGTCATCCTGTCCGGTCTTTACATCGTCTTTCGCGAAAGCCGCGGCACCGTCAGCACCAACACGCCGGTCTTGCGCACGCGCAGCCGGCTGGAGCTGGCCACGACCTTCCGGGTTTCCGCATTTCTGCGCCGCTGGCACGAGGGCAAACCGCGCTGATCGGGGTTTTCAACCCGCTGTCGGCACTTTCCGGCGGAAACTGCCGTTACCGTTTTGACCGTGGGGAAAAAACGTGTCAGTTTCGGCGGGCGAAATAACGCAATCCGGGAGGAAAAATGAAACATTCGCTTTTCGCAGGGGCCGTGGCCCTTGCCGCTACCGCGTTCGCACATGGTGCGTTTGCGGACACCATCACCCTTGGCGCTGCCGTTTCGCAGTCGGGGAAATACTCGACCAACGGGCAGCATACCATGAACGGCTACAACATGGCCGTCGAGGCCATCAACGCCGCGGGCGGCATCAAGGTCGGCGACAAGACCTATACGCTTGCCATCAAGTACTACGACGACGAAAGCACGCCGGCGCGCGGGGCCGAACTGGCCGAGCGGCTGATCAGCCAGGACGGCATCAAGTTCCTGCTTGGACCGTATTCGTCGGGGCTGACCAAGGCCATCGCGCCGGTCACCGAAAAGCACGGCGTGCCCATGGTCGAGGCCAACGGCGCGTCGCGTTCGCTCTTTACCAACGGCTACAAATACACCTTCGCCGTGCTTTCGACCTCCGAGCAGTATCTGGCGTCGGCGGTTGCCCTGGCGGCGGAAATGGCCAAGGCCGAGGGGCGCGACCCGTCCAGCCTGAAGGTGGCAATGGCCATGCAGAACGACCCGTTCAGCCAGGACATCCGCGCCGGTGTGATGGACGATGCCACCGCGCTGGGCATGAAGATCGTGATCGACGACAAGCTGCCCAAGGACCTGAACGACATGACCCCGACGCTTTCCAAGGTGCGCGCGCTCAAGCCGGACCTGCTGGTGGTTTCGGGCCATTCCAAGGGCGCGGCGACCGCCATTCGCCAGCTGTCCGAACAGAATGTCTATGTCCCGATGCTGGCGATGACCCATTGCGATTCGGCCGACATCGTCGGCAAGTTCGGCGCCGCGGCTGAAAACACGCTGTGCGCCGCACAATGGGCCCCCACGCTGACCTATCGCGACGATCTGTTCGGCTCGGCCGCCGATTTCGCCAAGGCCTTCAAGGAAAAGTACGGCTACGCGCCGCCCTATCAGGCTGCCGAGTCCGCGGCCGCTGTCGAAGTCTTTGCCGATGCCTTCCGCCGGGCGGGTTCGCTTGATCAGTCGGCCGTGCGCGATGCGCTGGCGGCCACCGACATGCAGACCTTCTACGGCAACATCAAGTTCGACGAGACCGGCAAGAACACGGCCAAGCCGATGGTTCTGTATCAGGTGCAAAACGGCGAACTGAAGGTGGTTGCGCCCACCAAATGGGCCGAAGCCAAGGTCATCTATCCGCGTCCGAAGTAGGACCGCGGAAAATCCGTGAAATGCGAAGGGGCACTCGTGCCCCTTCGTGGTATCGGGGCCCGGCAGTGAAAGGCGTGCGCCTATGGACAACATTCTTGCAAACATCAACCTGCTGACCAGTCTGGCGCCGGTTCTGAACCTGGAACTGATCGTGAACGGGCTGCTGGTGGGGGCGCTTTTTGCGCTGATCGCCTACGGAATGGCGCTGGTCTGGGGGGTGATGAACATCATCAACGTGACCCAGGGCGCCTATGTGGTCTTTGGCGGCTACATCTCGTTTTATGTCGTGCGGGCGCTGTCGGGCCTGGCCCCGGGGGCGCCGCCGATCCTGTGGATCGTGATCTCGATGCCGGTCGCGGCGGCGGCGGGGGCGGCGCTGTCCTATGCCATCTTCCGCCTCGTGGTGCAGCGCATCCTGGAGCGCGACCTGTTCATCTCGCTGCTGGCGACCTTCGGGATCGAACTGGTGCTGCAGCAGACCATGAACCAGCTGTTCACCGCCGAAGAGCGCGTGGTGGACGCGCAACTGCCCACATTCGCCTTTCTCGACTACATGGTGAACGTGCCCGGTTCGCGGGCCTTCGGTGCGGTGCTCGGGGTGGTCGCCGCGGTTCTGATCGTGTTGCTGGTGCGCTACACGCGCTTCGGGCGGGCCATGCGTGCCACCGCGCAAAACGCACAGGCCGCGCGCATCATGGGGATCGACACCGACCGCATCTATGCGATGACCTATGCGCTCAACGGCGCGATCTGCGGCATTGCCGGCTCGATCGTCGCCTTCGTTTTCGTGCTGCACCCGTTTCAGGGGTTCATCTATACGCTGAGAAGCTTTGCCATCGTGATCCTTGCCGGTATCGGCAATATCGTCGGCGTGATCTTTGCGGCCCTCGGTCTGGGGGTCTACGAAAACTACGCGGGGTTCATCCTGGGGCCGGAATATCAGAACGGCATGGTGTTCATCATCGTGCCGATCACGCTTCTGGTGCGCGCATGGATCGTGCGCAGGCACCGGCAATACCTGAAATGAGGAGGCGGGGATGCTGAAACAGACTGCCGCGCAGTGGCTGGCCATGCTGGCCTTTGTCGCGCTCGCCGTCGCGGCGCCGTTCGCGCTGCCCAACAACATGGCGCAGCTGGTGGACGTGATGGTGTTCATTCTCATCGCGCTTGGCTGGGACATGCTGGGCGGGCAGATGGGCTACAACTCGTTCGGAAACGTCGTGTTCTTCGGGATCGGGATGTATCTGGTGGCCTCCACGCAGGTGCTCTGGGGCGGCTTTTCGCTGCAGGAATACAACTCGGCCAAGGGCGGCAACCTGGAGGCCTTCGTGATCGGCGAGCCGGCCTATGTCGCATCGCTGATCGCCGGGCTTGCGATTGCCGCCGTGGCGAATTTCCTGATCGCGCTGATCGTGGGGGCGCAACTGCTGCAGACCCGCGGGCACTATTTTGCCGTCGGCACGCTCGGGCTTGGCGTCGCCGCGGGGGAATTTGCCGGCACCTTCTCGTTTCTGGGCGGCGGCTCGGGGATGAACTTTCTCCAGCCCCCGGACGGGTTGCAGCTTTCGACCCTGCTCTATTTTCTCGGGCTCGCGACGGTGGTGGTCTTCTATCTGTTTCTCGTCTGGCTGCACGGGACGCGTTTCGGGCTGGTGATGAACGCCATCCGCGACAACGAGGACAAGGCCGAGGCGATGGGGCTGCCCACCGCCCGCGTGAAGGCGATCTCCTGGGCCGTGGCGGCCGCCTTTACCGCCGTCGGCGGGGGGCTTTACGGAGCCGGAAAGAATTTCATCGACCCGACCGAGGTCGCGTTTTCGCTGACCACCATCGGCGTCTGGATGATCCTGATGCCGCTGATCGGCGGCAAGGGCACGATCTGGGGGCCGATCATCGGCGCGGTGGCGTTTCAGCTGTTCAAGGAATTCTTCTGGACCTTCCTGTTCGGCTGGCAACGGGTGGCGCTGGGGCTTCTGATCGTGATCATCGTGGTGTTCTTCCCGGACGGGATCATGGGCGGTCTGCATGCGCTGCGACGCCGCCTTGGCGCCCCGCACGGACAGGAGGCCGCGCGATGACACGCGACATCATCCTTTCGCTCAAGGGCGTGTCGAAGCGTTTCGGCGGCGTCTATGCCAATCAGGACGTTTCACTGGAGGTTCCACGCGGCGCGATCATCGGGCTGATCGGGCCCAATGGCTCGGGCAAATCGACGCTGTTCGGCTCGATCACCGGCTATCACCCGATCGATGCCGGCTCGATCGTCTACGAAGGGCGCGAACTGAAGGACCTGCGCACCGCCGAAATCGCCCGCCTCGGCCTGATCCGCACCTTCCAGCAGACCCATGTCTATGACGACCTGGACTGCGTGAAGAACATGCTGATCTCGCGACCGATGCGAAAAGGCGACATCGCCACGCTGATGCACCGCCCCACCGCCCGGGATCGCGCCCGCGCCGAGGAACTGCTGGAATTCGTCGGCCTTGCCTCCAAGCGGCACCTGATGGCGGGCTCGCTTTCCTTCGGGCAGCAGAAACTTCTGGAATTCGCCATGGCGCTGATGAACGAACCCGACCTGCTGCTGCTCGACGAACCCACGGCGGGCATCAACCCGACGCTGATCAACGGGCTGATCGACCGGCTGCGGCAGGCCAACGAACGCTTCGGGGTCACGCTTTTCGTGATCGAGCACAACATGCGCGTGATGATGAACCTGGCACAGGAAATCAACGTGCTGGCCGGGGGCAAGCTGATCGCGCGTGGCGCACCGAAGGATATCCAGAACGATCCGAAAGTGATCGAAGCCTATCTGGGAGGGCAATGACATGGCCGGCGCGAACAAGGATGCAGACAGGGCGGCGCAGGCCGGCCGGGGCAAGGCCGCAAAGCGCATCAGCGGCTACCACCAGGGCAATGTGGATACCGTTCTTTCGGTGGATGCGGTGGCTGAAGAGGCGCAGAAGCTGGCCAGCGAAAAGCCGGACCGCGCCGCGCTGCGCGCGCTGGCAGGAAACGCGCCGCTGCTGACCATCGAAAGCCTGGTCGCCGGCTATGGCGCGATGGAAATCCTGCATGGGGTCGAACTGGCCATCGGCGAAGGCCAGTCGCTGTGCCTGATCGGCCCCAACGGCGCCGGCAAGTCCACGGTGCTGCATTCGATCTACGGCTTCACCAATATCACTTCGGGCAGCGTCTCGATCGGCGGGCGCGATGTGACCCGCGAAAAGCCGAATCGCAAGCTGGCCAATTCGGGCATCGCCTACATCCTTCAGGACAACTCGGTCTTTCCCGACATGACGGTGCGCGAAAACCTGTTGATGGGCGGCTACCTGCTGGACGCGCCCGCCCTGGCCGCGCAGAAGGCCGACGCCGTGCTGGAACGCTACGACCGGCTGGCGGCCCGGGCCAACCAGCCCGCCCGGGTGCTTTCGGGAGGCGAGCGCCGGCTGCTGGAAATCAGCCGCGCGTTGGTGATGGACCCAAAGGTGCTGCTGGTAGACGAACCCTCGATCGGGCTGGAACCGCGGTTCATCGACATGGTTTTCGACATCCTGACCGAACTGCAGGTGAAAGACGGGAAAACCGTCATCATGGTCGAACAGAACGCCCGCAAGGGGCTGGAATTCGCCGATATCGGCTATGTTCTGGTGGCCGGAGAGGTCGCGATTGCCGACACCGGCGACGCGCTGCTGGAAAACCCGGATGTCGGACGGCTGTTCCTGGGCGGCTGAGCGCATGCGCGCTTGACAAGGGTGCGCGGATTTACGATAGACGCCGGGCGCTTGCGGGTTTGCGATGCCGATCGGCCCGCCGCCGGCATCGCGCCGTGATCGGAGTGTAGCTCAGCCTGGTAGAGCACTGTCTTCGGGAGGCAGGGGCCGGAGGTTCGAATCCTCTCACTCCGACCATTCACAGAGCGCGCCTCACCCCCGCGCCACCGCGCCGCAC
>JALSRF010000376.1 GCA_026984895.1 Paracoccaceae bacterium | reverse complement strand
GCCGCCGCTGACCTGCCGCCGCCGAGCCGCCGTTGCCGAGCCGCCCGTGACGCGCCGGCTGCGCGCCGGGGCGCGGGCTCAGATCTTCAGCGCCCGGCGGCGGGATTTTTCCAGGTGCTGGCGCAGCGCCGCGCGCGCGGTGTCGGGATTCCGGCTGTTCAGCGCCTCGATGATCTTCATGTGATCGCCGATCACCGACAGCACGATTTCCGGCTGCAGGGCGATCAGTTCCTGGCGGATCAGGCGAATCTTGATCGCATTGACCCGGTAGACATCCGACACGATCCGGTTCTGCAGATGGTCGATCAGGGTTTCGTGAAACTCCCAGTCCACGTTCTGGGCCCTTTCCACCAGCGCATCGTCGATCCCGCGTTCGGCCGCCTCCAGAATGTCGCGATGGCTTTTTTCCAGGGCGGCGCGCGCCTGGTCGCTGGCATGGACGGCAAAATGCGCGGCGGCTTCCAGTTCCAGGATGATACGCAGCTGAAACGCATTGCGCACAAGCTCCACGTCGATATGGGTGATCTGCATGCCGCGCTGGGGCACGGTGGTCACAAGCCCGTCGGCCTCAAGGCGGGGGATCAGTTCGCGGATCGCGCCAAGGGGCATCTTGGTCAGCGCGCTCAACTCGCGCTGGGTGACGAACTGGCCGGGGCGGATGCGCCGCGACAGCAGGTTGTCGGTGAAACTGTCATAGGCCCGATCGCGCAGTTTGACCGGCGGGCTTTGCGGTGGGCGCGTCATGGGCCGGCCCGCCCGGCGCCGGAGCGCGCGTTCTGCGCATCTTGCGCCTGCCTGTCGGGCCGGGCGCGCGCCTCGGCCGCGGCATCAAGCGCCGCCGTCAGGATCCGGCGTCCGGGGTGCGGGATCGCTTCGAGCGGCGGGGCGCACCGGCGCCAGGCCGGGTCGTCGTGGCGATGAGCGACCAGCGTCTTGATCGCCGGGGTGACCGGGTAGTTCAGCACCGTGTCCACCAGCGCGCAGATGGCCTTGTCGTCGGTGCCCGTCGTCAGCATCCGCGCCAGGCGCCCGGGAAAAAGGTTGGCCATCCCGCTGATCGCCCCGGCGGCGCCCAGTTTCGCCGCCGCCGCCAGCTGCCGTTCGTCACCGACCAGGATCTGCAGCCCCTCAAGGCCCAGCAGCGCGCGCGTATTGGCGAAATCGCCCGACGAATCCTTGACCCCGAAGACCGCCCCGGGAAAGGCGGCCTTCAGCGTCGCCACCAGCGTCACGGGCAGGGCGACGCCGATCACCTGCGGAATGTGATACAGGATGAACCGGGCCGGGCTGTCGGCAAGGCGCGAAAGGATCGCCGCGAACCAGTCCCCGAGCCCTGTATCCGAGGGCCCGGCGAAATAGCTCGGCGGCGGCAGAAGGAAACGGCTGACCCCCAGGGAAAGCGCCGCCTGCGCCTGTTCGACGATATCGCCGACGGCCGTGCCGTGCAGCGCCAGCACCAGGCGGTCGGGCGCCGTGCCTGCGGCGATGACTGCGCCCAGCGTTTCCAGCCGTGCCCGGGGCGTGAACGACGGCCCTTCGCCGGTGGTTCCGAACAGCGTGACCGAAGCACAGCCGGCCGCCGTCAGCGCGGCGATGTGGCGGTTGAGCCGGGCGTGATCCACATCCGCCCCGCCGCCAGGCTCGAGCGGGGTCGTCAGCGCGGCAGAGATGCCAAACATCCCGGTCTCCTTGAAAAGCCGCCCGCATCTTGCCGGTTTTCGGGGCGGGCGCGCAGAGTGCAGTGACTGACATGTTAGTGCTTGCCAATGAAAAAGCAATATGCTTTCATTGGTGTGCAAACGGGATGGAAATCCATGCGCTGCGCGCCCGCGCCCGGGCGGTGTTCGGGCGGTGTTCGGGCGGTGTTCGGGCGGTGCTTTGGGGCGTGCGGGGCATGCGCGTGCCAGAACGCCGGGGCCAGGCGACTGGGCCTGGGCAACTGGGCCAGGGCAACTGGGCACGTGCAATCGGACCAGGCAACTG
>JALSRF010000375.1 GCA_026984895.1 Paracoccaceae bacterium | reverse complement strand
TTTTCGCCGAGGGGACCACCTCGACAGCCTCGCTGGTTGCCTTCAGCCTGCCGTCGGCGACCTCTTCGGGCAGGTGATAGACCGGTCGGCCCTGTTCGTCGCGGGTCTGGTAGATCGCATGTGTCACCATGCCCTGGGTGAACAGCGCGTCGAACGGCTCGACCGCCTTTGCCGGCAGATGACCGCAGATATGCATGGCCCGCGCGAAAAAGCGCGAATAGAGCAGGTGCAGGATCGCGTGTTCGATGCCGCCGACATACTGATCGACGTTCATCCAGTAGTCCACCTCCTGTGCCTGGGTCGGGGTTTTCGCGTGCGGTGCCGTGAAACGCGCGAAATACCACGATGAGTCGACGAAAGTATCCATGGTGTCGGTTTCGCGTCTGGCCGGCGCGCCGCAGGCCGGGCAGGCGCAGTCGCGCCAGGTGGGATGGCGATCCAGCGGGTTGCCCGGCCTGTCGAAGGTCACATCCTCGGGCAGCGTAATCGGCAGGTTTTCCTTTTTCTCGGGCACCACGCCGCAGCTGTCGCAATGCACCACCGGGATCGGACAGCCCCAGTAGCGCTGGCGGCTCAGCCCCCAGTCGCGCAGGCGGTATCGGGTGACGCCCCTGCCGATGCCGCGTTCCTCGCAAAGGGCGATGGCGGCCTTTACCGCCTCGTCGCCGGTCATCACCTCGTCGCCGGCGATCTTCGCCACCCATTTCACCTTTTCGGACTTCGGGGGCACGAAGGCCTTGTCCTCAACCGGCCTGCCGCCGTCGAGCGCAACGAAGGTCTCGATCACCGGCAGGCCATACTTGCGGGCGAAGTCCAGGTCGCGCTGGTCATGGGCGGGGCAGCCGAAGATCGCGCCGGTGCCATAGTCCATCAGGATGAAATTGGCGATGTAAACCGGAAGTTCCCGGTCATGATCAAGTGGATGGCGCACCCGCAGGCCGGTATCGAAGCCCCGCTTCTCGGCTTTTTCCAGCGCTTCTTCGCTGGTCGCCATGCGCCGGCACTCGGCGTTGAAGGCGGCAAGCTCGGGATTGCCTTCTTCCAGCGCCCGGGCCAGCGGATGGTCGGGCGAGATGCCCACGAAAGACGCCCCCATCAGCGTGTCGGGGCGGGTGGTGTAGACCTCGATCCGTTCGAAGCCGCCGGCGCCCTCGATCAGTTCGAATGCGAATTGCAGCCCGCGCGATCTGCCGATCCAGTTGCGCTGCATCAGCTTGACCCTGGCCGGCCAGTTGTCGAGCTTGTCGATCGCCTCCAGCAGTTCTTCGGCAAACTCGGAAATGCGGAAGAACCACTGCGTCAGCGCGCGCCGCTCGACCTCGGCGCCCGAGCGCCAGCCCTTGCCGTCGATCACCTGTTCGTTGGCCAGCACGGTCATTTCCACCGGGTCCCAGTTCACCACCGCTTCCTTGCGATAGACCAGTCCCTTGTGCATGAAGTCGATGAACAGCGCCTGCTGCTGGCCGTAATACTCCGGGTCGCAGGTGGCAAATTCGCGGCTCCAGTCCAGCGACCAGCCCAGAGACCGCATCTGCGCCTTCATTTCGGCGATGTTGCGCGCGGTCCAGTCCCGGGGGTGCCCGCCCGACGCCATCGCCGCGTTTTCCGCGGGCAGGCCGAAGGCGTCCCAGCCCATCGGGTGCAGAACGCTGTGGCCGGTCGCCTTCTTGTAGCGCGCCACCACATCGCCCAGCGTGTAGTTGCGCACATGCCCGATGTGCAGGCGCCCCGATGGATAGGGGAACATTTCCAGCACATAGTATTTCGGCTGATCCGGTTGACGTGTGGCCACGAAGGTGCCGGCCTCGTCCCATGCCGTTTGCCATTTCCGTTCAATGCGATTCGGGTCGTAGCGGGACATCTGTCGATTTTTCCTCATGCAAACGCCGGGCATCGGGCCCGGCGCTTTGGTAGTTGTTTTGCGGGCGGCGGTCCAGTGTCAGCCGCCGGCGATGCGCAGCTGGCGGGCGCGGGCCAGGATTGCATCCTCCACGGCGCGATTCGTCCTGGCGGCGACCGGGCCGGAACGGGTGTGCAGCGCCACCTTCAACGATCCCGCATCCAACGCCGGATTCTGCACGAAGATCGTGGCGCGATAGGCGCGGCCACCGCCCGGCGGCGTGCCGTAGCCGGTCACGATCACGCCGGTGAACGGATCGGCCGAGCGAATCGGCAGGAACCCGAGAATATCCAGCGATGCCGCCCAGATATACTTGTTCACCCGAACCGGCGTCACCTGCGGGCCTGCGCCCCGTCCGAACAGGCCGCGCTGCGCCGGCGCGCTGGCGTTCAGCGATTGCGCAGGCGGCGGGGTGCCCGCGGTTGCGTTTTCGGGCTGCACATCCTCGCTGGCGGCCAGCTGTGGCCTCGCGGTGCCGAACAGCTTGCCGGCAAGAGCGCCTAGGCTGCGGTCGCCACTGCTGCATCCCGACAGGACCAGTGCGATCGCGCCGGCCATTCCTGCCGCCTTCACCCGGTGCACCAACATCCGAAATCCCTCTTGCGTCCGATCTTTCACAAGGGTGTATCGGCTCGTCTTGCCGGTCACAAGATTTTTCGCCCCGCCGGCCGTTCCGGTGCGTCGGGCAGACTGTGGCAAAGCTGCACCACGGCGGCAGACAATCCACCGCCGCCAAGGGCCTTGCTTGAAATCGAATGTTTGAGTCGTCACAGAAGAGATCATCTGCTTGGTTCGGAACGGCCGGATCGGGTTTAACTGTAGAACAACTCTGAGGGATCACGATGAAAAAACTCATCCTCACGACATCCGCTCTCACGTTCATGGGTGGCGCTGCATTCGCCGGCATGAACGTGACCGGCGAAGCATCGGTGGCCTATGGCAACTGGGGAACCGCTCCCGGCACTGCGGCCGCGTTCAGCTTCAACACCAAACTGACCATCGCCATGGAAGAAATGGCCGGTGGCCTGACCTATGGCGCCAAGGTTTCCATCGACGCCGACGCCGGCACCGTTTCGGACGGCGTGATCTACGTGTCGGGCGGCTTCGGCAAGGTGTCGTTCGGCATCGACCAGTTCGACGAACTGAAAGCCAATGACTTTCCGGCCGCGACCGACGCTGTGAACGGCGTGACCAAGACCTCCAAGTATGGCGACGTCAAGTACGAAGGCACCTTCGGCGCCGTCAAGATGACGCTGGTTGCCGACGCCGGCCTGGGCGACACGCCGCGCACCCCGAGCGGTGTTGCCGCGACCGAAGCCGTCTGGGACCTGGGTCTGAAATACGACGGCGGCTCCTGGAGCCTTGGCGTGGACGCCGATTCGACCAACGCCTACAAGGTTTCGGCATCCGTGACCGCCGGCAACTTCACCTTCGGTGCTGCGGTTGACCAGGCCAGTTCGGTTGACCTCTCGGTCAAGACTGCGTTCAGCGGCATCAACGCCAAGCTGACCGCCGACGACGTGACCGGCTCGCCGGTCTACGGCCTGGCTCTCGACGGCAAGGCCGGCAACGTCAAGTGGGCGGTTTCCGGCGACAGCGGCGGACGCACGAAGGCTTCGGTGGACTACTCCATGGACGCTCTGAGCGTCGGCCTTGCCTATGACAACAAGGACGCAGGCACCGCCGGTCTGAAGGACCGTGGCGACGAAGCCGACCTGCAGCTGACCGTCGGCTACAAGGTCAGCGACAACCTGAAGTTCAAGGTCAAGGCAAACGACGTGAGCGAGTACGAAGTTTCGATGACCGCCGGCTTCACCTTCTGAGCCGAACCGGCAGTTACGCGACACAGTCAAGAGCGGGCCTTGTGCCCGCTCTTTTCTTTTGCGCCGGGACATGGTTGAGAATGGGAAACTCCCGAGGTCTTTTGCCGATGTCGCTTGCAGATGTAACCAACCGAATCCACACCGCCGAAACCCGGGCCGGACGCCCGCAGGGCAGCGCCCGGCTGATCGCGGTATCCAAGATGCAGCCGCCCGAACGGGTCGAGGCCGTGCTTGATGCCGGGCATCGACTGTTTGGAGAGAACCGGGTGCAGGAGGCGGCGGGAAAATGGCCGGCATGGCGGGAGAAATACCCCGGGGTCGCTTTGCACCTTCTGGGTCCGCTTCAGACCAACAAGACGCGCCAGGCCTTCGGTCTGTTCGATGCGATCCATTCGCTGGACCGCCCCAAACTGGCCCGAACCATCGCGCGGATCGCCCAGGAAGAGGGGCGCTGTCCGATGCTGTTCGTGCAGGTCAACACCGGCGAAGAGCCGCAAAAGGCCGGCGTCCTTCCCGGCGATGCGGACGGCTTCATCCAGGATTGCCTGGCCATGGATCTGCCGGTCGTCGGCCTCATGTGCATTCCGCCCGCAGCCGAGGAACCGGCCCTGCATTTCGCCCTGCTGAAGAAGATCGCCGAGCGCAACGCGCTGCGCGAACTGTCCATGGGGATGAGCAACGACTTCGAAACCGCGGTTTCGCTTGGCGCGACCTATGTGCGGGTCGGCTCGGCCATTTTCGGGGCCAGGGGCTGAACGATCAGCCGCGTTCCCGGCACCACGGCCCGCGCAATCCGGTGCAGATGACCGGGGGCCATGACGATGCAGCCCGCGCTCGGGTGGCCGGGCCGGCGCCAGCGGTGCAGGAAGATCGCCGAACCGCGCCCCGGGATCGGGTCGGGCAGGTTCCAGTCGGTCAGCAGCACCAGATCATAGAGCCTGTCGGCGCGATGCAGGGCCTCGTGGCTGGATGCAAACGGTGCGCGTACCAGCCGATTGTAACGTGCATGCCCCGGATCGTCGCACCACAGATCGCCAGGGCGAATCGGCACGGCCCAGCGGTTGGGGCGGGCCATCCGGTCGGGACGATAGAGACAGCCGGCAATCCGGTGCCGCCCGACGGGCGTGGTCCCGTCGCCCTCGCGCTTGTGGCGGCTTGTGCCGGCGCGCCCGATGCAACAGGGGATGTCCCGGCCGTGAAACCGCAGGCCGCGCGGTGTCAGCACGAGATCGCCAGCACCTGCGAAGGGCGCGGGCGTCACAGGAGGTGCCCGGACTTGCGCGCCTTGGTGTCAAGATAGGCGGCGTTTTCCTTGTTGCGTCCCACCTTGAGCGGCACGCGCTCGTGCACCCGCAGCCCCTGTTCGCGCATGCGTGCGACCTTGGCCGGGTTGTTGGTCATCAACCGCACCGACGAAAACCCCATCCGTTTCAGGATTTCGGCCCCGATGCGAAAATCGCGTTCGTCGTCCTCGAAGCCCAGCCGGTGGTTCGCCTCGACCGTGTCATGCCCCTGGTCCTGCAGCGAATAGGCCCGCATCTTGTTGGCCAGTCCGATCCCGCGGCCTTCCTGGTTGAGATAGAGCAGGACACCCGCGCCTTCCTTGCCGATCCGGTCGAGGGCCACGCGCAACTGCGCGCCGCAGTCGCATTTCAGGCTGCCCAGGAGGTCGCCGGTGAAGCAGGCGGAATGCAGCCTTGCCAGCACCGGCCGGTCGCGATCCGGCTGACCGATTTCAACGGCATAGTGTTCTTCGCGCCCGTCGGCGGGGCGAAAGACATGCAGCCGCCCCGCCTGCGAGACCTGCAGCGGCAGGCGCGCGCTTACCACCTGTTCGAAGGTGCCGGGCTCGGCCAGGCGGGGCGCTGCCGCGCGCATGTCTATCTTGGTCAGCGCCGCGCCATCGGCGGCGCTCCAGGCCTCGGGCAGGTTCACCAGCAATGCGGCCGGCAGCAGCCTGGCGTCCTTGATCAGGCGAATGGCGGCCCGCGCAAGCCCTGCATCGCCCTCGCGCAACGACACCAGCGGGCCCTTCATCGGCTTGACGAGATCGCGCGCCGGGTCGGCAATGGCATTCACCCAGTCAATCCCGGCAGTGCGCGGCAGCGCGACGCGGGCAATGTCGCGGTCATAGCAGCGCGCCTTCAGCGTCTCTGCGCGTCGGGCGGTCAGAACCATGAAAGGCGCTGCGATCCTGCGGAAATCGTCCAGGCGGTCGCCCCGCGCGGTTTCTGCGGCAAGCACCAGCGCGCCATCGGCCCCGTCGCGCAGCACCACGGGAACGCCCATGCGCAGGTCAGCGCGCGCGCGTGCCAGAAGTTCCGCGGGATCGGGAGCCAGAGCCATGCGTTTTCCACCATCGTTTCCCGGACCGTTTAGCGGCAATGGAAGGAATATGAAACATTTCCCGCATTTTCGACACGTCTGTGTGAGGCAGCTGCAAGAAAACTTGCCGGAACGCGTCCGGCGTTCCATGTCATGTGCACGCAATGACGGAGGCCATCGCATGCCAAACCTGAAAAAGATTCTGCTGGTCGATGACGACGACGATCTGCGCGAGGCGCTCAGCGAACAGCTTCTGATGACCGAGGATTTCGACGTCTTCGAAGCCGACAGCGGTGCCAGCGCCATGGTGAAGGCGAAAGAAGCGATCTACGACCTCGTGATCCTGGACGTGGGCCTGCCCGACACCGACGGGCGCGAACTGTGCCGCCGGCTGCGCAAGCAGAAGGTCAACTGCCCGATCCTGATGGTCACCGGCCACGATACCGATGCGGACACGATCCTGGGCCTTGATGCCGGTGCCAACGACTATATCGCCAAGCCGTTCAAGTTCCCCGTGCTGCTGGCGCGAATCCGCGCCCAGCTTCGCCAGCACGAGCAGTCCGAGGATGCGGTATTCCAGCTTGGACCCTACACCTTCAAGCCGGCGCAAAAGATGCTCGTCACCGAGGACGACCGGAAAATCCGGCTCACCGAGAAGGAAACCAACATTCTGAAATTCCTCTACCGTGCCGCCGAGGGCGTTGTGGCCCGCGATGTGCTCCTGCACGAGGTCTGGGGCTACAACGCCGGCGTCACCACGCACACGCTGGAGACGCATATTTACCGGCTTCGCCAAAAAATTGAACCAGATCCGTCACACGCGCGCCTTCTTGTGACCGAATCCGGCGGTTACAGACTGGTGGCGTAGCAAACGAATCCCTGCGTGTGCCGGGGCAAAGGCACACAACCTCCCTGTTGGACTGACCGGGCCTCTTGTGCCCGGTCTTTTTTTGCCTGCCCGACCGGTCTTGTCCGATCATTTCTGCCCGGGGTCCCGGCCCGCCCCGGCTTTCCCGGTTCTTGTCGGGGTCGAGGTCGGGACCGGGGGGCGGGGGGCCTGTGCGCGGTGGTGCGGAAAGTCACGGACATTCGGCATCGTCGCCAGCCGCCCGTGCCACGGCCAACAGACCCGGCGCACGCCGTTGGCGATATCGCTGCCGGCGTTTTCAAGCCCCGCCCGTTCCCGTCGGGCGGGGCGCAGGCGCACGGCGATACAGGAGCGATACAGGCGCCATGGAGCCGTTCCACAAGGCCCCGGAGCACGGGTCCCGGGGTGATCGAAGCGGGTTTTTTCCCGGCGGCCATTGTCGCGCGCGTGCATTGTGCCTATAGCTCCTTCGCGACGGGCGGGGAGTGCCCGGCAGGGGGCGCCGATGACGTTTACACTGGCCACATGGAATATCAACTCGGTTCGCCTGCGCGAACCGCTGGTGCTGAAACTGCTGCGCCAGGAGGCGCCCGACATCCTGTGCCTTCAGGAATGCAAGAGCCCGGCGGAAAGGATTCCCGTCGCAGGGTTCGAGGCGCTGGGGTATCGCTATCGCGTGGTGCGCGGGCAAAAGGGCTATAACGGGGTGATGATCCTGTCGCGCCTGCCCCTGGAGGATGCGGGCGACATGGACCTTGCCGCCCTCGGCCAGGCCCGCCATGTCGCCGGCCGGCTGGAAAACGGGGTGGTGATCCACAATTTCTATGTCCCGGCCGGCGGCGACAGGCCTGACCCGGAGGCGAACGAGAAATTCGCCCAGAAACTCGATTACCTCACCGGGATGCGCGACTGGTTTCATGCCGAGAAACCGCAAAGGGCAATCCTTGTCGGCGATCTCAACATCGCCCCGAGAGAGGATGATGTCTGGAACCACAAGTCGTTGCTGAAGATCGTCAGCCATACCCCGGTCGAGGTCGAACACCTGGGCGCGGCACAGGATGCCGGCAACTGGGTGGACATCACGCGCCAGGACATCCCCGAGGGCCGGCTCTATTCCTGGTGGTCCTACCGGGCCCGCGACTGGGACGCCGCCGACAAGGGACGCCGGCTGGATCACGTCTGGGCGACGTCCGACATTGCCGGCGCTGCCCATGGGTCGCGTGTGCTGCGGGCCGCGCGCGGCTGGGAAAAACCGTCGGATCATGCACCGGTTTTTGCCAGTTTCGATCTCTGAAGGCAGCTCATCGGCCGGTTCGGGCCTCTTCGCCGGGACCCGACCCGACAGCAGGAAGCGCCGCCAGGGCGCGGCGAGGGGCCGCAGATCTTGCAACACGGGGCGCGATGCTCCATCTAGCAGACAACCCGACCTGTTCAGAGGATGACCCGATGCTGGAACTTGGCCAGACCCCCGAAACCGCCGCCGGCGCCGACCTGATCAAGGACGTTTCCGAAGCCACCTTCATGCAGGACGTGATCGAGGCTTCCAGGGACGTCCCGATAATCGTCGATTTCTGGGCGCCCTGGTGCGGCCCGTGCAAGACCCTCGGACCCGCACTGGAAGACGCGGTCAGAAAGGCCGGCGGCAAGGTGCGCATGGCCAAGGTCAATGTCGATGAAAACCAGCAGATCTCGGCGCAGTTGCGCATTCAGTCGATCCCCACGGTCTATGCCTTCTGGCAAGGCCAGCCGGTGGACGGGTTCCAGGGGGCGATCCCGGGCTCCGAAATCGCCGCTTTCGTGAAGAAGGTGGGCGACATGTCCGGTGCCGGCGGCGAACTTGCCGAAGCGGTCGAGGCAGCCGAAAAGATGCTGGCCGAGGGGGCTGTGGTGGACGCGGCACAGACCTTTGCCGCGATTCTGGGCGAAGACCCGAACAACGCCGCCGCCTACGGCGGGCTGGTGCGCGCCCATATCGCCACCGGTGATCTCGAACAGGCCGAAGCGGTTCTGAACGGCGCGCCGGCGGAAATTTCCTCGGCCCCGGAACTGGAGGCGGCGCATGCCCAGCTGGAACTGGCGCGCCAGGCGGCCGACGCCGGGCCCATCGACGATCTGCGCGCCGCGCTCGAGGCCAACCCGGACGACCTGCAGGCGCGCTTCGATCTTGCAACGGCGCTGCACGCGGCGGGCAAGACCCAGGAGGCGGTGGATGAGCTTCTTGATCTGTTCCGGCGCGACCGGAACTGGAACGACGAGGCGGCGAAAAAGCAGCTGTTCACCATATTCGAGGCGCTCAAGCCCGACGATCCGATCGCGCTCAATGGACGGCGCAAGCTGTCCTCGCTAATATTCGCGTGACCACAGCCAGAAACGTCAGGCACTCACGCATGTTCAACGCGGCCGATCTGCCCGCTTCGTTGCCGGTATTTCCCTTGCCGGGGGCGC
>JALSRF010000374.1 GCA_026984895.1 Paracoccaceae bacterium | reverse complement strand
TTTCCTCCTGCGCGCCGGGGTGCGTCACGGCGCCCAGACGGGTCGGGCCGACAAGCTGGGCGTATTTCCACATGGTGCCGCTGGTATAAAGCGTCTTGCGCGGTCCCTTCCAGTTGGCCTTGCGCGCCTCGAGTTCCGCATCGTCCAGCGCCACCGAGATTTCGCCCCTGATCGCGTCGATGGTGATCACGTCGCCGTCCTGCAACAGTGCGATCGGCCCGCCGTGCGCCGCCTCGGGGCCGACATGGCCGACGCAAAATCCCCGCGTCGCGCCCGAAAACCGCCCGTCGGTGATCAGAGCGACCTTCTTGCCCATGCCCTGGCCCGAAAGCGCTGCGGTGGTCGCCAGCATCTCGCGCATGCCGGGTCCGCCCGCCGGGCCTTCGTTGCGGATCACCAGCACTTCGCCCTCTTCGTAGGCGCGCGCCTTCACCGCGGCAAAGGCGTCCTCTTCGCATTCGAAGACCCGCGCCGGACCGGTGAAAACCTGCTGTTCCCGTTCCATGCCGGCGACCTTCACGATCGCCCCGTCGGGCGCGATGTTGCCCTTCAGGCCGACCACGCCGCCGGTGCTGGTGATCGGGTTTTCCACCGGATGGATCACCTTGCCGTCGGCCTCCTTGGCGATGCGGTCCAGTTCCTCGCCCATGCTGCGGCCCGAGGCGGTCATGCAGTCTTCGTGAATCAGCCCGGCCTTGCGCAGTTCCTTCATCACCACCGGCACGCCGCCTGCCTCGTACAGGTCCTTGGCGACATAGGCGCCGCCCGGTTTCAGATCGACGAAATAGGGGGTGTCGCGGAAGATGTCGCATACATCCCCCAGGTCGAAATCGATCCCCGCTTCGTGGGCGATCGCCGGCAGGTGCAGCCCGGCATTGGTGGAACCGCCGGTGCAGGCGACGACCCGGGCGGCGTTTTCCAGCGACTTGCGGGTGACGATGTCGCGCGCCCGGATGTTCAGTTCCAGCAGCCGCATCACCGCCTCGCCCGAGGCCTCGGCATACTGGTCGCGGCTTTCATAGGGGGCCGGCGCGCCGGACGAATTGGGCAGTGCCAGCCCGATTGCCTCGGACACGCAGGCCATGGTGTTGGCGGTGAACTGCCCGCCGCAGGCCCCGGCCGAGGGGCAGGCGACCAGTTCGAGTTCGCGCAGGTCCCTGTCCGACATGTTGCCGGCCTGGTGCTGGCCGACGGCCTCGAACACGTCCTGCACGGTCACGTCCCTGCCATGCAGCCGGCCCGGCAGGATCGAGCCGCCATAGATGAAGACGCTTGGCACGTTCAGCCGCACCATCGCCATCATCATCCCCGGCAGGGACTTGTCGCAGCCGGCGATGCCCACCAGCGCGTCATAGCAGTGGCCGCGCATGGTCAGTTCCACCGAATCGGCGATCACCTCGCGGCTGGCCAGCGACGAACGCATGCCCTCGTGCCCCATGGCGATGCCGTCGGTGACGGTGATGGTGGTAAATTCCCGCGGCGTGCCCGCGCCCGCCTTGACCCCCAGTTTCACCGCCTGGGCCTGGCGGTTCAGCGCGATGTTGCAGGGCGCGGCCTCGTTCCAGCAGGTGGCAACGCCGACGAAGGGCTGGGAAACCTCGTCCTCGCTCAGCCCCATGGCGTAGAAATACGACCGGTGCGGCGCGCGTTCCGGGCCTTCGGTCACATGGCGGCTTGGCATGTGCGATTTGTCGATCTTGTTCTTCAACATGAGAGGGGCCCCTGCTTTGTCGTGATTGCATCTGGAATTGTCACCGGAATAGAGCGCAGCGCAGTGATTCACAAGGCTGTCAGCGCGCCGTTGCCATTGCCATTCGCGCGCGCGATGCCTATCCAGAGGCCGATTCCGGGAAGCCGGTCCACCTGGCCGGAAAAGCGAAGCAGGCGACGACATGACGACCCCGCAGTTCAGCCGATACATCCAGCCCGCCCGCCGCCGCCCGCAACTGTGGCGCCTGGTTGCGGGCGTTCTGGTCATCGTCGTTTCCTATGCGGTCGGCATCGTGCTCTTGCTCTGGCTGGTGAGCCTGGTCGAGGGAGCGCGCGGGCTTCGGGCCACCATGGCCGGGCTGTCCAGCCCTTCCACGCCGCGCGACATGGTCATCCTGTTTGCCACCTTCCCCGGCGCCGGTCTGGGGGCGATGATCGCGGCGCGGCTGTTGCACGGGCGCCCGGTGGCATCGCTTTTCGGCCGGGCATCGCGGCTGATGCGCGATTTCGTGCGCGCGCTTGGCGTGATGGCGGTCTTCGCGGTGGTCTACCTGTCGATCTGGTCGCTGTTTCATGACGCCATCCCCAACCTCGGGGCAAGGCAATGGCTTGCGGTGCTGCCGCTGTCGCTGGTGCTGCTCCTGCTTCAGACCGGCACCGAAGAGATCGTGTTTCGCGGCTATCTTCAACAGCAGCTTGCCGCGCGCTTCCGCTCGCCTGTCGTCTGGATGATCCTGCCGTCGCTCGGGTTTGCCGCGTTGCACTACGACCCGGCGCTGCGTCCGGGCGAAAACCTGTTCTTGCTGAGTTCGGCCGGGGTGTTCGGCCTTGCGGCTGCCGATCTGACCCGCGTCACCGGGAATCTGGGAACCGCGTGGGGGTTTCACTTTGCCAACAATTTTCTGGCTCTGGCCATTCTGGCGCTCAACGGCTCGATGACCGGATTTGCTCTTTTCGTGACGCCCTATGACCAGGCCCGGGCGCTGCACTCGCCGGTGCTGATGGCCAGCGACCTCCTTGCAACCGTGCTGGTCTGGGCGGTGCTGCGCCGCCTGGCGCGCTGAGCGGCGGAGAGCCGGGCGGCGGAGAGCCCGGCGGCGATTGCATTCCGGTGCGCCGCCGCTTATTTGATGGCTGGTAGCCAACCAGTCCAAGGCCCGCGATGAACTGGATTTCCAATTACGTCCGCCCCCGGATCAATTCGCTTTTCTCGCGTCGGGAAGTGCCGGAAAACCTGTGGAGCAAGTGCCCCGAGTGCGGCACCATGCTGTTTCACCGCGAACTGTCCGAAAACCTGAATGTCTGCACCAGCTGCGATCACCACATGGCGTTGAAGCCGCGCGACCGCTTCAAGGCGCTGTTCGACGGCGGCGTGTTCAGCGAAATCGAGGTGTCGGCCCCGATCGCCGATCCGCTTGGTTTCCGGGACCAGAAGAAATACCCGGACCGCCTGAAGGCGGCGCAAAAGGCCACCGGCGAGAAGGAAGCGATGCTGGTTGCCGAAGGCGAAATGGGGCGCACCCCGATCGTTGCCGCGGCGCAGGACTTTTCCTTCATGGGCGGCTCGATGGGCATGTTCGTGGGCAATGCCATCATTGCCGCCGCCCAGAGGGCGGTAAAGAAGAAACGCCCGCTGATCCTGTTTTCGGCGGCCGGCGGCGCCCGGATGCAGGAAGGCATCCTTGCGCTCATGCAGATGCCGCGCACCACCGTTGCCGTGGAAATGCTCAAGGAGGCGGGCCTGCCCTATATCGTCGTGCTGACCCATCCCACGACCGGCGGGGTGACGGCCTCTTACGCCATGCTCGGCGACATCCAGATTGCCGAGCCGAATGCCCTGATCTGCTTTGCCGGGCCGCGGGTGATACAGCAGACCATCGGTGAAAAGCTGCCCGAGGGGTTCCAGCGGGCCGAATACCTGCTGGACCACGGGATGCTGGACCGGGTGACCCACAGGAAGGCGCTGCGCGACGAACTGATCTCGATCACGCGGATGCTGCTGCGGGACTCCGCGCCGATCAAGGGCGATCTTCCGGCACCCGACGCGCAGGAAGCGGCCGGCAGTCCGCAGGCCGGCGATGGCGACGCGAAAGCCGGCGAAGAAGCCGCAACAGCGAAAGGGAAAAAGCCGGCGGGTGGGAAAAGGTGACGCGGCCGCGATCCGATGTCGTCCTTGAGCGGATGATGTCGCTGCACCCCAAGGTCATCGACCTCAGCCTTGACCGCATGGTGGTGCTTCTGGAAAAGCTGGGCAACCCGCATCGCGCGCTGCCGCCGGTGGTTCACATTGCCGGGACAAATGGCAAGGGGTCGACTCTGGCGATGATGCGCGCCGGACTGGAGGCGGCGGGGCATCGCGTTCATGCCTACACGTCGCCCCACCTTGCGCGGTTTCACGAACGCATCCGGCTGGCCGGAAAGCTGATCGGCGAAGATGAGCTGACCGCCGTGCTTGACGAGGTAGCGGCCGCCAACGGCGGGCTGCCGATCACCTTTTTCGAGATCACCACGGTGGCCGCGCTGCTGGCGTTTTCGCGCGTGCCGGCGGATTTCACGCTGCTGGAAGTGGGCCTGGGCGGGCGGTTCGATACCACCAATGTCATCGAGCGCCCGGCGCTGAGCGTCATTACCCCGGTCTCCATCGACCACCAGCAATATCTGGGGGATACGCTTGCCGAAATCGCCGGCGAAAAGGCCGGGATCATCAAGCGCGCCGTGCCCTGCGTTGTCGGTCCGCAGGCCGATGATGCCCTGCAGGTGATCGAGGCGCGCGCGCACGCGCTGGGCGCGCCGTTGCTGGTTCACGGGCAGCATTGGCATGTATCCGAGGAACGCGCCAGGCTGGTGTTTCAGGATGAAACCGGCCTCATGGACCTGCCCATGCCGGCGCTTGTCGGTGCGCACCAGGTGCTGAACGCCGGCACGGCCCTGGCTGGGCTGCGCCATCTGGGGGCGGACGAGGCGGCCTGCGAGGCGGCCATGAGAAACCCGCGCTGGCCGGCCCGCCTGCAACGCCTGCGCCGCGGCCCCCTGGTCAGGGCCGCCGGGTCGGCCGAGCTCTGGCTGGACGGAGGGCACAACCCGGCCGCCGGCGCGGCCCTTGCCGAAGCGCTCACCCGCCTGCCGGAACGCCCGTTGCACCTGATCTGCGGGATGCTGAACAGCAAGGATATTTCCGGCTACCTGCGCCCGCTGCGTGCGGCGGCCGCACATCTGCTGGCGGTTTCGATTCCCGGCGAGACGGCCACCCTGCCGGCCGAGGCAACCTGCGCGGCGGCCGTCGAGGCCGGATTTGACGCGCAAGTGGCCGCGTCGGTGGAGGCGGCGCTGTCGGCGATCGTGGCCCGCGCCCCGGGCGCGCGCGTGCTGATCTGCGGATCGCTCTATCTTGCCGGCCATGTGCTGCACGAGAACGCTTGAGGGGGTCGGCATTTCCGGCGCCGGCGCCGGCGCCACAGCCGGCATATCCACGGCCCCCAGCCATGTCCCCCAGCCACGGCTCGCGGCACCGATCACCGGCCCCAGTCGGGTGTCTGCATCTCGTTCAGCCGGCTGGCGGTGCGTTCGAATTCGAACGTGCCTTCGCCTTCCACATACAGCCGTTCGGGCCGGTCTGCGGCGCTGATCACCAGCCGCACGCGGGCCTCGTAGAGCGCGTCGATCAAGGTCACGAAGCGCCGGGCCTCGTTGTAGTTGGACCGGCCCAGCCGGGGCACGTCCTCAAGCACCAGCAGGCGCAGCGCATCGGCCAGCGCCAGGTAGTCCGCCGCCCCCAGCGGGCGCGCGCACAATTCCCAGAAAGCCGCCCGCGCCGCGCCGCCGGAATGACGCTCCAGCGTCAGCTCCCGGCCCTGGATGCGCAACGTCAGCGGGCGCTCCCGCCCCTCGGTCAGGCGGCGCCACAGCGCGTCGATGGCGCTGCGGGCGCTGGTGTCTGCGGGGGTGAAATAGGTTGTCCCGGTGCCGACACGGATGCGCCGGTAGTCGGTCGAGCCGGCGAGTTCGTGCACCAGCAGGCGCTCTTTCAGCAGCGCGATGAAGGGCAGGAACAGTCCCCGGTTGAGCCCGTCCTTGTAAAGGTCGTCCGGCGGCCGGTTCGAGGTGGCGACGACGATCACGCCGGTTTCGAGTATCGCCTGGAACAGACGGCCGACGATCATCGCGTCGGCGATGTCGCCGATCTGCATTTCGTCGAAGGCAAGCACCGAAACATCGCGCAGGACGGCCCTTGCCACGGGCAGCAGCGCGTCCGATTCGCCGCGTGTGCGGGCCTGGTCCAGGCCGGCATGGATTTCCTGCATGAAAGCATGGAAATGGACCCGGCGCACGGGCGCGTTCACGGTTTCCGCCAGCAGGTCCATCAACATGGACTTTCCGGTTCCCACGCCGCCCCACAGGTAAAGGCCGCGCCCGGCCGCAGCCGCCGGCTCCGGCCGGTTCCTGGCAAGCAGGCCGCGCAGGCCCCGTTGTGCCGGGGTGGCCTCGGCCCGTGCGCACAGCTCATCAAGCAACGGCAGCACCGCCTGCTGGGCCGGATCCGGGGTGATCCGTCCCTCTGCGGCAAGGGCGTCATATGCCTTGGAAACGCGTCCGGTCATCGCCTTCGAATACTGTGCAACCGTGGCGATGAAAAGGCGCCGCCGGGCCGGCCCGACGGATTGCCCCGGATGCGATGCGGGCCGCGCCCGTCCCGGCGCGGTCTCAGGCGACTGCGGCGTGTGAACGGCGGGACAGGTCGCCGGTGACCCAGTCCATGACGGAGCGGTAGGAAATCCAGGCGATGAAGGGCGTTCCCAGCAGGAGTCCGGCGTAGGTTCCGATTTCGGCAGGGCTCCCGTAGCCCTTTGCCATGGCCATGATCTGCACGTTGGTGAAGGCCGCGATGGGGAAGGTGAAAGCCGCCCAGACCGGGGAAAACCCGCCTTTCATCATCCAGGGCAACATCACCACCAGCACCAAGGCGACCAGGTTGCACACCCAGTAGAAGACGGCGAACATGCTGTCCTGGCCCAGCGTTCCGTAGCCAAGGGCAAACAGTGATACCGGGGCCAGGAAGATCATGACCGACGGGCGCAGGGCATCGGGTATCGGGTCGCGCTTGAGGGTGGCGAAAATGCCCGCGGTGACGATGACGAAGGCCACAAGCGCCGCGTTTATGAGCAGCACGCTTTCCCAGACATAGCCCAGCGGAACGCCCGCGAGCGGCCCGACCACCGGCCCCACGAAGGTGAGATACTGAAACGTCGAGAAATGGCGTTTGTGCGGGGGGTCGGCCCAGATCGCCCAAAGCACCACGACGCTGGCGAAAACCTGCATCGCGACGCCCACCCACCAGACCTGCGGGACCGAAAGGTTGAGCGGCAGAAGTGCCGCGGCAAGCAGCATCATCGACATCGCGGCGGCGGCCATCCCTGCGCGCGCGGGTGGGGTGCGCATGTCCTCCATCACCACGGCCGGCCGCTTCGCCACCTTGGCGAAATAGAACATCAGGAACCACAGGAAGAACGCCGTCGAAAGCGCCAGCAGGATGTTGCCCATGTCCTCGGAAAGCCAGCCAACCAGATCGGCCGCGTTCCTCCAGGCCAGCGCGATCGACATGAAACCGAGGCAGACCGGAAAAATCGCGGGCGGCGTCTGGCGCCATAACGGTGTTTCAAGAAGCACGTCGTATTCCTCCCTCGGGTCCGATCCGGTGATCCAGTTGCGCTCAACCTAGTAGGAAACAGGCGTTTCGATCAAGCATGTTGGCGGCCAGGCTGCCCGCGCGATACTCAGCCGCGGTGCGGGGCAGCGGTTCCGGCAGGGTCTTCGGGAGGCGGCCAGATCACCGGGAACCAGTCTTCGCGCAGGGGTTGCCCGGCGACCATGCCGTGCCCCGGATAGGGCGGCGAGGTGCGGCCGGGGCGCTCAACATAGCGCGCATCTTCGCCAACCCAGCGCAGGGACAGGGCCCTCCTGCGGCGGTCGCCGGGGTTGCCGCGTGCGCCATGCACCGTGCGAAAATGAAAGAGGACCACGTCTCCGGGCTCCATGTCCCATTCCAGAACCCTGAATTTCCCGGGTTCGGCGTCGGGGTCGGGCACGGGTATCCATTGCTGGCCGGTATCGTAGAAATCGCTGTCGTCGGCCCAGCTTACCGGGCGCACCATTCCGGGCCAGCGGTGCGAGCCGGCAATCAGGCGCAACGACGCCCCGCGCACGGGATCGATCGGGATCCACATGCTGACGGTCTGCGCGCCCTCGACAAAGTAGTAGGGGCCGTCCTGGTGCCAGGGCGTTTCTTTCGGAGTGCCCGGTTCCTTGACCAGCACATGGTCGTGAAAAATCCGCGCGATGGGAGAGCGCATGGCGCGCGCCGCCATCTCGGCCGCGGGGCTTTCGCGCAGGATGCGTTCGAATTCGGGGATGCGCGGCCAGTTGCAATAGTCGTCAAAAAACCGCCCGCGGGTGACCGCGTTCTCGCTGGCCCAGGGGCCGGGGCTGGCCATGTTGCGCGCAATCCCTTCGGCGATGACAGGCACCCAGCGCGAAAAGGCCCCGCGGATGACCGTGGCCCCGTCGCGCTGGAAATCGCGGATCCGGGCTTCGCTGATCATCGCGCGGCCCATCTGTCAAGGATGTATCTTGCGGTCATCAGGTCCAGATGCGCGCCGCCGCCGTTCTTGAACAGGGTGATTTCGTCGTCCGAGTTGCGGCTGAACCCGCCGCTGTCCAGATCGTAGAAATCCGCCAGAACCTCCGCGCGGCACAGCGCCCCGGATTGCAGCGGGGCGATCAGCTCTCCGATGGAGTCGATGGTGCTTGCGCGGCTGTCCACGAACACCCGGGCGCGGCGCATGGCCTCGTCGTCCGCCTCGCGCATGTCCGGGCGGTAGGCGCCGATCAGGTCGATGTGCTGACCGGGGCGCAGCCAGGCGCCGCGGATGATCGGCGCGCTGGCCATCGTCGCCGAGGTCACGATGTCGGCCGCGCGCACCGCCGCCTCCAGATCGCTGGCGACACGGGTGCCGGGAAAGGCCTCGGCCAGGGCGCGCGCGGCGCTTTCGCGCCGGCCCCAGACGTGGAACGCGGCATCGGGAAACAGGCTGGCATAGGCTTCGCGCAGCGAACGGGCGACGGTGCCCGTGCCCACGATCAGGATGTCCCGGCTGTCGGGGCGGGCAAGGCGGCGCGCGGCCAGCAGGCTGTCGCCGGCGGTTTTCCACTTTGTCACCAGGTGGAAGTCGATCAGCGCCTCAAGCCGGCCGTCGCGGTCGGAAAACAGCGTCATCGCGCCATTGACCGTCGCCATGCCGGGCCCGTCGTTGCCGGGAAAGACCGTCGCGCTCTTGACCGCAATGCCCAGCCCGTCGATCCAGGCCGAACGGCTGAGCAGGGTGTCGTCCTTGCGGCGCAGAATGGCGTCTTCGATATTTGCCGGCGGCAGGCGGTGGCCGGCTTCAAGCGCCGCGCCAAGTTCCGCCCAGTCGAGAAGCGGCTCGCAGTCTTCGAACGGAACGATCACCGCTGTCATGTCCAGGTCTCCGCATTTTGTGTGGCCCGGCGTGTGGCCTGGCGTGTGGCCCGGTGTGTGGTCCCGCGTGCGGCCCGGCGCTGCCTGCCCGCGGCCCGCGCCCTTTCGCGCCGGTTTCGGATCATCGCGATATCACCGGGTGGTGTCACGGTCTCTTTCCCTTTTTGCCGACT
>JALSRF010000373.1 GCA_026984895.1 Paracoccaceae bacterium | reverse complement strand
CTTGTGCGCCGGGCCCTTGGCGGTCTGTTCGTGCTGTTCTGGCGGCTGGCGGTGCGCACGGCGGTGGTGGTTGGCGTTCTGGTGGGGCTGGGGGTGTTCTATTTCTACACCACCCTCCCGCCGGTCGAGCAGCTTCTGGATGCGCGCGCGCGTGGTTCGGTGACCCTGCTGGACAGGAACGGAGAGGTCTTTGCCTGGCGCGGAGAGCAGTTCGGCGGGCAGATTACCGCGCAAACGGTTTCACCGTATCTGAAGAACGCCGTGATCGCGACCGAGGACAAGCGTTTCTACCATCATTTCGGGATCAGCCCGCGCGGCATTGCATCGGCAGTGCGCATCAACCTGCGCGCGGGGCGCGGCCCGCTGTCGGGCAACGGCGGTTCCACGATCACGCAGCAGACGGCGAAACTGCTGTGTATCGGGGTCAAGTTCGATCCGGCGCGCTGGAAGGACGAGGCCGCCTACGAGGCCGACTGCCGGCAAGGCTCGCTCTGGCGCAAGATCAAGGAGGCGGTCTATGCCCTGGCAATGGAGGCGCGGTATTCCAAGGACGATATCCTTACCATCTACCTGAACCGTGCCTTCCTCGGCTCCGGGGCGCGCGGGTTCGAGGCCGCCAGCCAGCGCTACTTCGGAAAATCGGCCCGAACGGTAAACCCGGCCGAGGCGGCAATGCTGGCCGGGTTGCTGAAAGCGCCTTCGCGCTATGCGCCCACCAACAACTTGAAGCGTTCGCAGGACCGGGCCCGGCTGATCATCGGGCTGATGGAGGAACAGGGATACCTGACGCCCTCCCAGGCGGATGAGGCACGTCGCCACCCGGCCGAGCTGTCGCCGGCTGCCGAGGCGCGCGCGGGCGGCTATTTCGCCGACTGGGTGATGGGCAGCGGCCCGTCGTTCCTGACCCGCAACACCACGGAAGACGTGGTGATCCGCACCACCTTCGACCAGCAGATACAGAAGGCGGCGGAGGATGCCCTGCAATCGGTCTTTTCCGGCCTGAAAAAGGGTTCCGTCGCGCAGGCCGCCATCGTGGTCATGTCGGCTGACGGCGCGGTGCGCGCCATGGTCGGCGGGCGCAAGCTGAAAGGGGTTGCCGGGCAGTTCAACCGGGCCATTCAGGCCAAACGGCAGACCGGATCGTCATTCAAGCCGTTCGTCTATGCCACGGCGCTTGATCTGGGCTACAGTTATGCCGATACCATCGTCGACAAGCCGATTACCATCGACATTCCCGGCTCCGGCCCCTGGACACCGCGCAACTATTCGAAGAAGTTCATGGGCCCGGTGACCCTGACCGATGCGCTGAAATATTCGCTGAACATCCCGGCGATCCGCCTGGCCCAGGCGGTCGGTCTGGACAATGTGCGCGCGGTTGCCAAGGATTTCGGTATCCACAGCGACCTGGCCGACGGGCCGGCGCTTGCGCTCGGGGTGTCGGAATCGACACTGCTTGAAATGACCGGCGCCTATGCCGGCATCCTGAACGGCGGTTCCAGCGTGACGCCCTACGGGCTGGTCGATCTCAGGCTGAAGGGCGACGACCAGCCGCTGATGGAAGAAACCAGCGGAATAGGCGAACGGGTGATTTCGCGCGAGGCGGCGCGCCAGTTGATCTACATGATGAACCGGGTGGTCGAGGAAGGCACCGGCCGGCGCGCGCGTCTTCCCGGGCGCGAGGTGGCCGCCAAGACCGGAACCACCCAGGGCGCGCGCGATGCCTGGTTCATCGGGTTCACGGCCGATTACGTTGCCGGCGTGTGGATGGGTAACGACGACAACACGCCGCTGACCGGGGTGACCGGTGGCGGCCTGCCGGCCGAGATCTGGCGCGAAACCATGCAGCGGGTGCACGAGAAGCTGCCGCCGCGCCCGTTGCCGATGATCCGCCCGGCGGCGCCTCCGGTGGCCGCGCCCTATGACACCGGGCCGGGGATCGAGCCCCCGCAGGCGGGCCCGGGCGATGGCGACGGACAGTTCATCAACGGCCTTCTGCAGGCGCTTTTCGGCAAGAAGAGGCGGTAGGTTCGCAACCTTCAGCTGGCCTTGTTCAAGTCCTCGATGAGCTTGTCGAGGTTGCCGCGGCGCCGGTCGAGCATGGCGCCGATTTCGGTTTTCTCGGATTTCAGCAGGCTGATGCCCTCGATCAGCATGTCGAAGAACAGCCCCTTGCCGCTGACATCAGAAACCATGAAATCCACCTCGAACGGGGCCTGCCCGGAAAGCACCGCGGTGGTCGTGACCTGGTAGAACGACTTGACCTTCCTGACCCCCTTGACCACCACCTTGCCGCCGATGAATTCACGGAACCGCTTGCCGTACTTGCGGCCCATGTAGCCCTGGAACGCCCGCGCAAATGCGGCCATCTGCGCCGGTGAGGCGCTGCGTGCCGGCGGGCCCAGGACCGTGCGCGCGATCCCCTGGACATAGGCGTAGCGGGCGAACACGTTTTCGAAATCCGTGTACATGCGGGGTTCGGATTCGCCCGAGGCGATGATCCGGTTGATCTCTGCCACCACGCGCTCGACCAGGGCCTTGGCCTCGGCCCCGGAAAGGGCCCAGGCCGCTGCGGGCGCGCTTGCGGCAATGCTCAGGGCGGCCGTTCCGGCCAGAAAGCGGCGCCGGCTGGTGTTCCGGCTGGTGTTACTGCGGGACAAGATCATCGTACAATCCTTCGTAGATATCGGGCACATCGGTCGCGGCAGAGTCTTCGGGCGCCGCGGTGGTATCGCTTCCCAGTGCAAACCGCCGGTTTTCAAGATAGAGCAGGCGCGCCTGGGCATAGCCGTCTGCGCTTTCGTACAGGATCGAATCGACAGTGGTCCTGAAGCGGTACCGATCGCCGATCTTTGATGCCATCCCGGCCAGTGGGGCCACATATTTTTCGGGTTCCGGCAGCAGCACGGCAACCGGGTCGGTCACGATATCGACGACCATTCCAACCGTGTCGCGCGTGGTCGAGGGGCCGGCAAAGGGCAGTTCGACATAGGCGCCCTCCTTGAAGCCCCAGACATGCAGCGTTTCGCCGAAATCGCTGTCGCGCTGCTCGATGCCGGCCTTGGTCGCCGGATCGAGAATCCCGCCCAGCCCGACGGTGGTGTTGACCAGGAAGCGAACGGTGTTGTGCAGGGCGTCCTCGATGTTCAGTTGCAGCAGGTCGTTCAGGACCGAACCGGGGATCGAAAGGTTTTCGGCAAAGTTGCCAACGCCGATGCGCACCGGTTCGGGCAGGACGGCGCCATAGGCATTGGAGACCGGACGCAACAGGGCCTTGTCCACGGACCGGTTGAATTCGTGAACCTTGCGGTTCTGCGCTTCGTACGGGTCGTAGATGCCGCCAGGGGTCCGAGGCCCGGCGCACCCGGCAAGGGTTGCCGCAAGAAGGCTGGCGCAAAGCATTCTTGAAAGCTTTTCGGAATATGTCATCCTGCGCTCTTTGCTCGAACAAGTCTGCCGATTTCCTGTCTTATATATTTCAACGCGTTGCAAAACCCCAGAATTAACCTTCTGGCAGGGAAATTCGTGGTTAATCGGCACAGGTTCGCGCATTTTTTGGCGCGCGCCGCCATTCTTGCCCGGAGTGCTGCCTGGTATCGTGCCTGATGGAACACAATTCGTGACAGACGCCGCGCGCACCGGCCCGGCCGGGACGCCGCTTGCCTGCCTGCTGGCCGAACGCGGGCCGATTGCGGCCATCGTGGTGTTCGGCGTGTTCGTGAACCTGCTGCTTTTGTCGGGGCCGATCTTCGCACTGCAGGTCTATGACCGGGTTCTCGCTTCGCGATCGATGGAAACTCTCGTGACGCTGAGCGGGCTGGTGGTTTTCCTGTTCCTGGTCATGGGCATTCTCGATCATGCGCGCAAACGTATCGCTGCGCGCCTTGGCGAACGGCTGGCGGATCGGCTTTGCCGGGCGGTGCTTGCCCGCATCGAACAGGCCCGTGGCCCCGGCGACGAGGCCGCCGCGGCGCTGGGCGATATCGAGGGCATCCGGCAGTTTTTCGCGTCTGCGCTGTTCGTTTCCCTGCTCGACCTGCCCTGGGTGCCGGCCTTCGTGCTGGCGATCTCGCTGTTCCACCCGGCGCTTGCGTGGCTTGCGCTTGGGGGCGTCGTCGCGCTGCTGCTGCCCGCCCTTGCGGCACTGGCCGTTTCCTCGCGCGTGCCGGAAAGCGGGCTGGCGCGCCTGCGAACGATGCTCTCGCGCCCGGACCTGTCGGCCGAGCTGTGCGGGGGCGACGCCTTGCGGCGTCTTCTCGACACCGCGCTGCCCGTGCAGGATGTAGCAATTCGTCTGCGTGACAGGCAGGCCGCGTTTCTGACCGGCGCCCAGACCCTGCGCCAGCTGTTCCAGTCGCTTGCCATCGCCGCGGGCGCCGGCCTGGTCCTGAAGGACGAAATGACCGCCGGCGCCATCATCGCCGTCACGGTGCTGATGGCGCGTGTTCTGTCTCCGGTTGACCAGATCGGCCAGAACCTGGTCGTGCTGGCGGCTCAGCGCGCGGCCTGGGTGCGTCTGGGCCGGCTGCTGCGCCGGAAACGCACGGGCATGCGCCGGCCGGCCATCCGGCGTGCCGCGCCCGGGCTTCGCGTCGAACAGTTGACCGTCTTTGCCGGCGACGCCGGGCGTCGGCCGGTGCTGCGCGCCGTCGGTTTCCATGTCCGGTCGGGCGAAGCGGTGGCGATCACCGGCCCGAGCGGCGCGGGCAAGACCCGGCTGGCGCGCACGCTTGCCGGGGCCGGAGACCGGGCCGGGGACTGGGCCGGCGGGCGGATCCTTCTGGGGGTGCCGGAGGGGCGCCAGGCGCTGGGGTATCTGGCGCAGACGCCGCAACTGCTGGACGGAACCATTGCCCAGAACCTTTCGTGTTTCGATCCGGCCCCCGATCTGTCGCGGTTGAGCGCGCTTGCGCGGTTGACCGGCGTGCATGGCTACATCGCCGATCTGGACGCGGGCTACGATACGCCGGTTCTCGCGGCGCGCTGCCGCCTGCCGCGCGGGGTGGTGCAGCGGATTGCGCTTGCGCGCGTGCTCTACGCTCAACCGGCGCTTCTGGTTCTCGATGAACCGCTTGCCCACCTCGGGGCCGACTGGGAACCCGTCCTTTCTGCCGTCATCCGCAGGCAAGGAAACACCGGGGGATGCGCGGTGGTCCTTTCGCAGGATCCGCGCGTTGGCGCACTGGCGGACCGGCATCTTGACCTGGACCGGGGCGTTCTCAAGCCCGCCGCGGCATCGCCGCGCCCGCGCGCGGATCAGGGCGGCGGTTCGCTCGGCGGGATTCGCCTGCCCGCCGCATCGCTCGGTGAGGCATCATGACGAAGGCGGCGGCAGGTCGATCCGAACGTCTTGCCATGGGGCGGCACCTGTGGTTGGGCGTGTGCGCGCTATTCGTGCTGCTGGCGGGATTTGGCAGCTGGGTGGGTCTTGCCTCCCTGTCCGGCGCGCTTGTCGCGCCCGCCCGCCTGGTTCTGTCGCAGGCCAACAGCAAGATCCAGAATCCCGACGGCGGCGTGGTTGTCGAGGTTGCGGTGCACGATGGCGATGCGGTCCGGGCCGGGCAGATCCTGGTGCGTCTGGACGACAGTTCGTTGCGCTCGCAGCATGCTCTTCAAAGCAAGAAGATGGATGAACTGCGCGCCCGCCGCGCGCGCCTGATGGCTGAGCGCGACGCCCTGGCCGAACCCGAATTCGCGCCGGATCTTCTTGCCCGCGCGCAAAGCGATGCACAGCTTGCCCGGGTGTTGCGCGGACAACGCCGCCTGTTCGAGGCGGCGCTGGTGTCCTTTCGCCAGGAGCAGGACATTCTGGACCGGCAGATCGGCCAGCTTCGCCGCCGTGCAGAGGGGATTGCGCTGCAGCTTCGGGCGTTGCGCAGCCAGGCGGCCCTGTCTGCCGCGCAACTGGAAGAACGCGAGGCATTGCAGGCGCGCCGGCTTGCCACCGTTGCACAGGTGCAGGCTTCCCGGAAGGAAGCGGCCGTGCTCGACGGGCGGATCGCCGCGAACGAATCGGAACTGGCGCAGACAAACATCAGGATTTCCCAGCTGCAGCTTGAGCATGCCCGCGTCGCGAGCCGCCGCCGCCAGGCCGCGATCGAACAGCTGCGCGACGTCGAGTTCCGCCAGGATACGCTTGCCGAACAGCTCCGCGCGCTGAAAGGGAAAATCGCCGCGCGTACCTTGCGCGCCCCGGTCGCCGGCTGGGTTCTGCGCCCCGGCGGGCTGGCCGAGAGCACGGTGGTCGCCCCTGGCGAAACCCTGATGGAGATCGTGCCGGCGCGCCGCGATTTCAAGATCGTCGCTCGGCTCAGCCCGCTGCGCGCGGACAAGGTCTATCCCGGGCAGCCGGTCAGGGTAAGGCTGGTGCCCGATGGTATCGATGCGCGCGGCGGCGGCCTGTCCGGCGCGTTCGATGCGCGAATCGCCCGGATCTCCGCCGATGTCCTGACCGATCCGGCCACCGGCGCGCGGGCGTTTCAGGTGTTTGTCGATCTGCCGGAAGACGTCTTGCGCAGGCTTTCGGCACGGCGTGACATCCTGCCGGGGCTGCCGGCGAGGGTTTTCATCAGCACCGGCAGCCATCCGGTCTGGGCCTATCTTTTTGCCCCGTTCACGCGCTATTTTTCGCGGGCGCTGCGAGAAAGCTGAACTTGCCGGTTTCCACCCGGGCGGTTCCGTTCTAGGCTTGCGCTTGCACCGGAAGAACGGAGGCTGCAGGTCATGACATCGAAAACCGAAGCCCGCCTTGCCGAATTGGGGGTAACGCTGCCGGAAGCGCCCGCGCCTGCGGCAAATTACGTGCCTCATGTCCGGGTGGGCGATCTGCTTTTCGTGTCGGGTCAGATCCCGATCGGGCCGGACGGCATGATCACCGGCAAGCTGGGCGCCGACATGGACGTTGCGCAAGGCGCCGCCGCCGCGCGGATGTGCGCGATTGCCCTGCTGGCCCAGGTGAAGGCCGCCTGCGATGGCGATCTCGACCGGCTGGTTCGCGTGGTCAAACTGACCGGGTTCGTGAATTCCACCGCGGATTTCGGCGACCAGCCGAAGGTCATCAACGGGGCGTCCGATTTCCTGGCAGAGGCGCTTGGCGACGCCGGCCGGCATTCGCGCTCGGCGGTCAGCGCGCCATCGCTGCCTTTTGGCGTTGCCGTCGAGATCGAGGGCATTTTCCAGATCGGCCAGCGCCCGGCGGCAGTGCAGGGTCGGGAACTGTCATGACCGGCCGACACCTGCCGGGTTGACCGGCACCTGTGACCGGCCAGGAGTGTTTTCATGATGCGCGCGAATCCACGATGACCGAGACTCGGGCCGAAATCCGCAGCCACAGCTCGATCGAGGAAATCGGCGAAACCGACTGGGAGGCCTGTGCCGCCCCCGAAGTCATGCCCGAAGCCGCTCCCGAAGCCATGTCCTCGACGCGCCGGGCGGATCCGTTCACCGGGTACCGGTTCCTGCGGGCGCTGGAGCGCTCGGGGTCGGTTGGCGACGGCACCGGGTGGACGCCGCGCCCCTTGAGCGTGCGCATCGATGCGCAGGTGATCGCCGTCGCGCCGCTTTACCTGAAATCCCACAGCCAGGGAGAATATGTCTTCGATCATGCCTGGGCCAATGCCTGGCAACGCGCGGGCGGGGCCTATTACCCGAAACTGCAGATCGCGGTGCCGTTCACGCCGGTCACCGGCCGGCGGCTGCTGACCCGCCCGGGGCATGAGACAACGGGCCGGGCGGCGCTTGTCCGCGGTGCGGTGCAACTGGCGGCGGACAACAAGCTTTCTTCGCTGCATGTCACGTTTTGCACAGAGGCCGAGACCCGGGCCGGGCGGCAGATGGGCCTGCTCCACCGAACCGGGCAGCAGTTTCACTGGACGAACGCCGGCTACGGCAGTTTCGATGAATTCCTGGCCACGCTGTCTTCGCGAAAACGCAAGGCAATCCGGCGCGAACGCCGCGGGGCCGCGGCCTTTGGCGGTGATATCGTCAGCCTGAGCGGAGACGATATCCGGCCCGAACACTGGGAGGCTTTCTGGGCCTTCTATCAGTCCACCGGCGCGCGCAAATGGGGCACGCCCTACCTGACACGCGCCTTTTTCGACATGCTGCACGAAGACATGCGTGACCAGGTGCTGTTGGTGCTGGCGCTCGACAATGGCCGGCCGATTGCCGGGGCGCTGAATCTGATCGGACGCGATGCGCTGTTCGGGCGTTACTGGGGGTGCACCGAACACCATCCGTTTCTGCATTTCGAACTGTGCTACTACCGCGCGATCGACTACGCCATCGAGAACCGGCTGGCGCGTATCGAGGCCGGCGCCCAGGGGGAACACAAGATCGCCCGCGGCTACCTGCCGGTGACCACGCATTCGCTGCACTGGATCGCCGATCCCGGTTTTCGCGCGGCCGTGGAGCGGTATCTCGAGGATGAACGCGCGGCCGTTGCCGACGAAAACGCCTGGCTTGCCGGGCTCGGCCCGTTCCGGCGGGGGGGCGGACCGGCGCCGGGCGATCGGTGAATTTTGACAATCCGTGATTGCGGGGCCGATGCGCCAGGCGATATGGTTGCCGCCAGAACAGGCAAAAGGGACGCGATATGAGCCATATTGTCGTGATCGGTGCCGGACAGGCGGGGCAATCGCTGGTGAGCAAGCTGCGCGCGCTCGGATTCGACGGCCGACTGACGCTGATCGGCGAAGAGCCGGTGCCCCCCTATCAGCGCCCGCCGCTGTCGAAGAAATACATGCTGGGCGAAATGGAAAAGGAGCGGCTGTTCCTGCGCCCGGAAAGTTTCTACGCCGACCAGGGGATCGAACTGCTCCTCGGCGAACGGGTGAGCGGAATCGATCCCGAGGCCAGAACCGTTTCGCTGGGCGACAGGACGCTGCACTGGGACCGGCTGGCGCTGACCACCGGCGCCGTTGCCCTCCGCCTGCCAGCGGCGATCGGCGGCACCCTTGCGGGCGTCCATACCGTGCGCAGCCTTGCCGACGCCGATGCCATGGCGCCGCAGTTCGTTGCGGGAAGGCGGGTGCTGATCGTCGGCGGGGGCTACATCGGGCTTGAGGCCGCGGCGGTGGCGGCGCGCAAGGGGCTCAAGGTCACGCTGGTGGAAATGGCCGAGCGTATCCTCGGGAGGGTGGCCAGCCGCGAAACCGCCGATTTCATCCGCGCGATCCACCGGCGCGAAGGCGTGGATATCCGCGAGGGCGTGGGCCTCGAAGCGCTGAGCGGCGAGGCCAGGGTGAGCGGCGCACGGCTGAGCGACGGCACGCAACTGCCGGTGGATTTCGTGATTGTCGGGGTGGGTATCCGGCCGGCAACCGCCCTGGCCGAGGCCGCCGGGCTGGCGATCGACAACGGCATTGCCGTGGATGCCTTCGGGCGCAGCTCGCACCCTGCGG
>JALSRF010000372.1 GCA_026984895.1 Paracoccaceae bacterium | reverse complement strand
GTTTCGGCTGGTCGGCGAAATTCGTCGATTTCGACGATCTGGAAGCCATCGAGGCGGCGGTGGACGAGGACACGCGGGCAATCTTTTGCGAAACCATTGCCAATCCTGGCGGCTATGTCACCGATCTGGATGCGGTGGCGGCGGTGGCGCGAAAGGCCGGCCTGCCGCTGATCGTGGACAACACCTCGGCCACGCCCTGGCTGTGCCGCCCGATCGAGCACGGGGCCGCGCTGGTGGTTCATTCCACCACCAAGTATCTGACCGGCAACGGCACCGTGACCGGAGGCGCGGTTGTCGATTGCGGCACGTTCGACTGGTCGGCCTCGGACAGGTTTCCGTCTCTGAGCGCACCGGAGCCGGCCTATCACGGGCTGAAGTTTCACGAGACCTTCGGCCCGCTGGCCTATGTGTTTCACTCGATCGCGGTCGGGCTGCGCGACCTGGGCATGACCATGAACCCGCAGGCGGCGCATTACACGCTGATGGGGATTGAAACGCTTTCCCTGCGCATGGAGCGCCATGTTGAAAACGCGAAGAAGATCGCGCAGTGGCTTGAAAACGATGAAAGAATATCGCTTGTAACCTATGCGGGCCTGCCCTCTTCCCCGTATTACGAACGGGTGGAGAAGATCTGCCCGAAAGGGGCCGGAGCGCTGTTCACCTTTGCGCTCAGGGGGGGATATGACGCCTGCGTGCGGTTTGTCGATGCCCTGCAGCTGTTCAGCCATGTGGCCAATCTGGGCGACACCCGCTCGCTGGTCATTCACGCGGCTTCGACGACCCACCGGCAACTGACCCCCGAACAGCAGGTCGCCGCCGGGGCCGCGCCCGATGTGGTGCGGGTCTCGATCGGGATCGAGGACGCCGACGACCTGATCCGCGACCTCGACCAGGCGCTGGAAAAGGCGCAGGCGCCGGCCTGAATCCTGCCGCCCGAGGGGCGCGCGCCCGGCGCGGAAAGAAAGGCGCGTGCGGGCGGCTCATGCGCCTTGCGCACAGGCGGGCCGGCGGGCTGGCGGGCCCTTCGGGCGGCCCCGCCCGCTATTGCTCAGAGATTTCGAAGACCATCGTGACCGTGGCCGACAGTTCCATCTGCCCGGGGGTGATCGGCGCGGCATCGGCCGCCATCTCGCGCATGGCGACCATCGGGACACCGCCACCGGAAGTGGCGTTGACCGACAGCACGCGGCCAAGTTTCACACCGGACGCCGTTGCCAGAACGGCGGCCCGGCGGCGGGCATCGGCCACCGCGGCTTGAAGCGAAGAATCACGCGCAAAATCAATATTTTGCAGGGAGAACCCGATGCTGTCTATACGGTTGGCCCCGACCTGGGTCAGCCGGTCCAGAACATCGGCCAGCCTTTCCAGCCCGTGCAGGCGCAGCGAGAATCGGTTGCTCGCCGCATAGCCGACAATGCGCGCGGGTTCGCCGCTGACCGAGCGCTGCGCCCACACCGGGTTGAGCGACAGGTCCGCGGCCACCACATCCTTGCCGCTCAGACCGATGCGCGCAAATTCGGCGCGCAGCCGGCCCGATGCCTCCTCATTGTCGCGAAGCGCGCGGGCGGCGGTGCTTGCCCGGGTATCGACGGCCATGCGGATGATCGCCAGGTCCGGCGCGCGGGAGACATGGCCCGTGCCGGTGACGGTCAGTTGCCCGGTCCGGGACTCGGCCTGCGCCGACAGCGGCATCGGCCAGCCGGCAAGCATCGGCAGCAATGCCAGGAAGGCCGCCAGCCGGAGCACGGCCGTGGGGCCGGACCTGCCCCGGGGGGTTCCCCGGACCGGACGCCGCGGCGCTGTTAGCGATCGTCTGATTCCCACTGGTATTCCGACTGGCAATTTCCCGCCCTTTCCTCTGTCGATGTCCGTTGCCGCTGGTCGATCTCGTATCCGTCCCTCGTCGGGCCGCTGTCGGCCCCCTGCCGGCCCCTTGTCAGCGCCTTGTCAGCGCCTTGTCGGCCGCGCGCCGCCGCCCCGGTTCCGGGCGCAGGGTCGGAAGTTTTACCC
>JALSRF010000371.1 GCA_026984895.1 Paracoccaceae bacterium | reverse complement strand
TATGCCGAGGTCACCGGCTACGGCGCCACCTCGGACGGGCACGATATGGTGGCGCCCTCGGGCGAAGGCGGGGTCCGCTCGATGAAGCTGGCGCTCTCGACCATCGGCGATCGCAAGGTGGATTACGTCAACGCCCACGGCACCTCGACGCCCGCCGGCGACGTGGTGGAGGTCAAGGCGGTGCGCGAAGCGCTGGGCGAGGACCACGCGCCGATCTCCTCGACCAAGTCGATGACCGGGCACCTGCTGGGCGCGGCCGGCGTGACCGAGGCGATCTATTCGCTGCTGATGATGGAGCACGGCTTCATCGCGCCCTCGATCAACATCACCGAACTGGACCCGGAGATCCGCCCCGAGGAAATCGCCACCCGGATGGTGAAAACCGAACTTGACACGGTCTTGTCCAACTCCTTCGGTTTCGGCGGCACCAACGCCACGCTGATCCTGTCGAAATACCACGGGTAGCGCGGGCATGGCCGATCTTCTGAAGGGCAGGCGCGGGCTGGTGATGGGGGTTGCCAACAACCGCTCCATCGCCTGGGGCATTGCCGAGGTGATGGCGCGCGAGGGCGCCGAACTGGCCTTTACCTACCAGGGCGAGGCCTTCGGCAAACGGGTGATCCCGCTGGCCGAAGGCATCGGCTCGGACATCACGCTGGATGTGGACGTGACCGACGAGGCGTCGATGGATGCGGCCTTCGATGCGCTGGCCCGGACCTGGGGCCGGCTGGATTTCCTGGTGCACGCCATCGCCTATTCCGACAAGAGCGAACTGACCGGGCGCTTCATGGACACCAGCCGGGCCAACTTCCACAATTCGCTGGACATCTCCTGCTATTCGCTGATCGACGCGGCCCGGCGCGCGGCGCCGCTGATGACCGGGGGCGGCACCATCCTGACGCTGACCTTCGACGGCGCGACCCGGGTGATGCCCAACTACAACGTGATGGGCGTGGCCAAGGCGGCGCTGGAGGCGGCGGTGCGCTACCTGGCCAACGACCTCGGCCCGGACGGCATCCGGGTGAACGCCATCGCGCCGGGACCGATGAAGACGCTGGCCGGCTCGGCCATCGGCGGCGCGCGCAAGACCTTCCGCCACGCCGAGGCCAACGCCCCGCTGCGCGCCAATGCGACGCTCGAGGCGATCGGCGGCACCGCCGCCTGGCTGGCGTCGGACTACGGGGGCAGCACCTCGGGCGAGATCGTCCACGTTGACGGCGGCTATCACGCCATGGGGATGCCGGCGCCGGAAAACCTGTGACGGAAACAGTCTGTCAACGGAATTCCCATGTATTTTAACGGGAATTTAGGGGAACATGATCCTGGATGGAGAGGCCAGAATGGCCGGTTGTTCAGGGGATTGCGATCAGGTGCTGTATCTCGTCTTGGCAAGCACGATTTTTCTTGGCAGCCTCGGCGTGCTGTGGGCCGGGGCCTCTGCGCAGGGCAGCATCACGGTTTCCGGTTTTGACGGGCGCAGCGTCGTCATCGGGTTCGTCCTGTTCGTCGCCTGTGCCTATGTCCTGGGGGTTCCCTTCGGCATTCCCATCATTCTGGCGCTGCTGCTGCGCGAATTCGCGCAGGTCATGGCATACAGGATGCTGGGTCACAGGCGGGCGCGGTTCCGGTTCGTGCCGTTCATGGCCGGCGCCGGCATTTCCGACGACCCGCTGAAAAGCGACGGCGAAGATTTCCTGGTTGCCATCATGGGCCCGGCGCTCAGCCTGGGGCCGGTTGCCATGGGGGCCGCGCTGGCGCTGGTGCTGCGCGATTGGGCGCCGTCGCTTTCAACGTCGCTCTGGTTCTTCGCGGCAACCTGCGGTGCGGTCAATTTCGTCCTGCTGTTGCCGTTCGCGCCGTTCGACGGGGCCAGATGCATGCGCGCCGCGGTGGCCAGCTACTGGCCTGCCCTCGCCCCCGCCGCAGCGGTATTCATGAGCACGGCAATGTTCACGGCATCCCTGCGCACCGGGTCGGTGGCGTTGATGGTCGGCGCAGCCTTCGGGGCGCAAAGCCTGCTGCATCGCGCCGAACGCGGCCGCGTGCCGCTGAAACCCGATCACGGGCTGCTGGCTCTCGCGGCCTATGCTTTCACCATGGCGGCGCATTTTTCCGCCGGATGGTGGCTGTTCGGGGCCTATTTCAGGTAACGTCACGTTGATCTGCCCGATCCGGGCCCGATGACGGCTTCCCTCGGCGGCCGAGGCGTGCGAGAGTCGGGCGCAACACCCCGGACGCGCGGCAGGACGCGCGGCCGGGGGACAATGCCGGGGGGACAATGCCGATTACCACATGCGTTTTCGATGCCTATGGCACGCTGTTCGACGTGGCCGCGGCCGCGCGCGAGGCCGCGGCCGAGCCGGGACGCGAGGCGCTGGCGGAAGTCTGGCCGAAACTGGCGGCCGACTGGCGGCTGAAACAGTTGCAATATACCTGGCTGCGCGCGGTTGCCGATGCGCATGCCGATTTCTGGCAGGTGACGCAGGACGGGCTGGACTGGGCGATGGCGGCCAACGGGCTGAACGATGCCGAACTGCGCGAACGCCTGCTGGCGCTTTACTGGGAACTTTCCGCCTATCCCGAGGTGCCGGCGATGCTGGCGGCGCTGAAATCGGCCGGGTTTCACACCGCGATCCTGTCGAACGGCTCGCCCGAGATGCTGGCGGGGGCCGTCGAATCGGCCGGGATCGGGGGCGATCTGGATGATGTGCTGTCGGTCGAGAGCGTCGGCGTGTTCAAGCCCCATGCATCGGTCTACCGGCTGGTGAGCGAACGCTTCGGCTGCCCGGCGCATGAGGTGCTGTTCGTGTCTTCGAACGGCTGGGATGCGGCCGCCGCCGCCGGGTTCGGCTTTCGCACGCTCTGGGCGAACCGGGCGGGCGAGCCTGTGGACCGGCTTCCCTGGCGGCCCGAACGCGAATTGCGCGATCTTTCGGCCGTTGCCGATATTGCAGGGGATTTGAAACAGGGGAATTGAAACAAGGGAATTGAAACAGGGGATCTTGAATGATGGCGGATTTTTTCGAAACCGGCGACGGGCTGCGTCTTGCCTACAGGGACGAAGGCCCCGGCGACACGTCCGCGGCGCTGCCGGTGCTCTGCCTTGCCGGGCTGACCCGCACCATGAGCGACTTCGACTATCTCGCCGCGCACCTGCCCGACGTGCGGCTGATCCGCATGGACTATCGCGGCCGGGGGCAGTCGCAATGGGCGACGGATCCGATGACCTACAATGTCCTGCGCGAGGGGCAGGATGCGCTGGAACTGCTCGATCATCTCGGGCTGGAAAAGGCCGCCATCATCGGCACGTCGCGCGGCGGGCTGATCGCCATGGCCCTGGCGGGCATCGCCCGCGTGCGCCTGCGCGCCGTCTGCCTGGTGGACATCGGCCCGGTGCTTCCGCAGGGCGGGATCGGGCGCATCATGGAATACCTGGGGCGCCGACCGAAGGCGAAAACCCACGCCGAACTTGCCGCGCTGCTGGCGCAGGCGCTGCCCGGCTTTGCCAACGTGCCCGGGGAACGCTGGCTGGAAGAGGCGCATCGCCAGGCGGTGGCGGATGCGCGCGGGCTGAACATCACCTACGATCCGAAGCTGCGCGATGCGGTGATCGCTGCGGGAACCGGGGACCCGCCCGATCTGTGGCCGATGTTCGACGCGCTTGCCGATCTGCCGCTGGCGCTGGTGCGCGGCGCCAACTCGGACCTGCTGAGCCCGGAAACCGCCGCCCGGATGCGCGCCCGCCGCCCGGACATGATCTTTGCCGAGGTGCCCGACCGGGGTCATGTGCCGTTTCTGGACGAACCCGAGGCCCTGGAGGCGATCCGCGCCTGGATTGAGGCCAGTGCATGAACATCGACATGATCGAAGCCGCCGCCGCCCGGCTCCACGGGCATGTGCGCCGCACGCCGCTGCTGTCATCGCCGTTCCTGGACGCGGCCGCCGGGCGGCGCGTGCTGGTCAAGCCGGAATGCCTGCAGCACACCGGCAGTTTCAAGGCCCGCGGGGCCTGGGCGGCGGTTTCGGCCCTGCCCGACGACGGGCGTGGCGTGATCGCCTTTTCCAGCGGCAACCATGCCCAGGGCGTGGCCCGGGCAGCGCGCGGTCACGGCCGCGCCGCGGTGATCGTGATGCCGTCGGATGCGCCGCGCCTGAAGATCGGGAACACCCGCGCCCTGGGGGCCGAGGTGGTGCTTCATGACCGCGCTGGCGAGGACCGGGATGCGATCGGCGCCCGGCTGGCCGAGGAACGCAACCTGCACCTGATCAGGCCCTTCGACAATGAACAGGTCATTGCCGGACAGGGCTCCGTCGGCCTTGAAATTGCCGAACAGGCACGCGCCGCCGGCGTGGACGATGCCGCGGTGCTGGTGCCCTGCGGCGGCGGGGGGCTGACCTCCGGCATCGCCCTGGCGCTGGAGGCGCGGGCGCCGAACATGCGGGTGCACCCGGTCGAACCGGAGGGGTTTGACGACGTGGCGCGCTCGCTGGTTTCGGGGCGCCGCGAAGCGAATGCGCGGGCCAGCGGTTCGGTCTGCGATGCGGTGATCACGCGGATGCCGGGCGAACTGACCTTTCCGGTCATGCAACGGCTTTGCGCCGCGGCACTGACCGCAACCGATGCGCAGGTGCTCGGGGCCATGGCGGTGGCCTTCTCCCGGCTCAAGATCGTGGCGGAACCGGGGGGCGCGGTGGCGCTGGCTGCGGCGCTCAACCGGGGCAGGGAGCTGAAGTCGGAAACCCTGATCGTCGTGGTTTCGGGGGGCAATGTGGATGCCGGGATGTTCCGGCGCGCGCTTGCCGGCGAGGAGGGGGTCTGATGCCGGCGCCTGCCGGCCCGATCGTGCTGGTGCATGGGGCCTGGGGCAGCGCGCGCGCCTGGGAGCGGCTGGTGCCGCTGCTGCGCGAGACCGGGCGCGAGGTTCTGGCGATCGACCTGCCCGGCCATGGCGACGATGGCACCGATCCGGGCGCGGTCGGGCTGGCGGATTACGCGGCGCGGGTGGCCGAGGTGCTGGAGGCCCGGGGGCCGGCGCTTCTGGTGGGCCATTCGATGGGCGGCATGGCCATCTCGGCGGCGGCCGAACTGGCGCCGGGCAGGGCGCGCAAGCTGGTCTATGTCACGGCATTTCTGCCCCGTGACGGGCAGTCCCTGCTGGATCTGATCCGTCAGCAGCAGGCGGCCGGGGTGCGTGATGCGGTGCGCCCGGGCCCGGTGCCGGGCACGACGGTGCTGGACGCGGATCGGGCGGGCGAGGCGCTGTTCCAGGATGCGACGCGCGAACAGCAACAGGCGATGGCGGCGGGGTTCTGTGCCCAGCCGAACCGGGCGCAGACCGATCCGGTGCGCCTGAGCGACGCGCGTTTCGGTGCCCACCCGCGCGCCTATGTGTTTTGCGAAAACGACCGCACCATCACCCCGGCGCTGCAACGCCGGATGGTGCGCGCCAGCCCCTGCGAGCAGACCTTTTCCCTGGATTGCGGCCATTGCCCGCAACTGGTGCGCCCGCGCGAACTGGCCGCGATCATCGCCCGGCTGTGAGCCTCGCCAACCGCCGGCCAGGCCCCGCATCGGGCCGGTCGCGGCAGCAATGCCCGATCGGATCCGAGACGTGCCGGACAGCGGGCACGGCCGGGCGGCGGGCACGGCCGGGCGGCGCGCCAACCGCCGCCAGCGCCCTGCCGCCAGCGCCCTGCCGTCAGCGCTGCCGATCCTCGCCATGAGTCCGCGCAACGGGGCGCATTCTCGCTTGAACGCAGCGCCGGGGCGACGCACAGTTTCCCGGTACAGGAAAGGAAAGCCCATGACCCGCATCAAGGCCGCCGTCTGCCGCGAATTCGGCAAGCCGCTTGTCATCGAAACCGTGAACCTGCGCGCCCCGGCCGCCGGCGAGGTCGAGGTGACGCTGGACGCCTGCGCCATCTGCCATTCCGACATCTCCTATGCCGAAGGCGCCTGGGGCGGGGCGCTGCCCGCCGTCTACGGGCACGAGGCCGCCGGGCGGATCACCGCCCTGGGCGAGGGGGTGCGCGGTCTGCGGCAGGGCGATACGGTGCTGGCGACGCTGATGCGCGCCTGCGGCAGCTGCCCCAGTTGCGCGGCCGGTGCGCCCGCCTATTGCATGACGCCCGACGGGCGCGCCTCCGGGCCGCTGAGCACGGCAGACGGCGGCGCGCTGGAACAGGGCCTGTCCATCGGTGCCTTTGCCGAAAGGGTGGTGGTGGATCAGTCGCAGGTCGTGACCATTCCCGCCGACATGCCGATGGCGGCCGCCTGCCTGCTGTCATGCGGGGTGACCACCGGTGTCGGCTCGGTGGTCAATACCGCCAATGTGCGCCCGGGTCAGGTGGTGGTGGTGATCGGCGCCGGCGGGGTCGGGCTGAACGTCGTCCAGGGCGCGCGCATCGCCGGGGCCGCGCGGATCATCGCCGTGGACCTGAGCGAGGAAAAGCTGGACATCGCGCGCGAATTCGGCGCCACCGACGGGGTGCTGGCCACCGATCCGAAACCCTGGAAGGCCGCCTTCAGGGCCGCCGGCGGGCGCGGCGCCGATGCGGTGTTCGTCTCGGTCGGGGCGGTGGCCGCCTATGACGATGCGCCACGCTACCTGGCGCCACGGGGCCGGCTGGTCATGGTCGGCATGCCGCACTCGGGCGAACGGGCGGCCTATGAGCCGGTGATCATCGCCGCGCTCGGGCAGGGGATGCTGGGTGCCAAGATGGGCGAGGTGGTGCTGGCCCGAGACATTCCCTGGATGGTGGATCTGTGGCGACAGGGGCGGCTGAAGCTGGAGGCGCTGGTATCCGGGCGCTGGCCGCTGGAACGGATCAACGAGGCCATTGCCGATACGGTTTCGGGCGCCGCCCGGCGCAACGTGATCCTGTTCGATACGGGAAACACGCCCAGCTAGCGCCTGTTGCCCATCGCTGGATCGGCCGCCGCGCAGGCATCGGCGCAGGCATCGGCGCGGGCCGGGCGCCTGCCAGGGACGCTTGCGCGATCCGGGCGAAGCCGGTGCGCCTTGACGCATCCGGCCCGGGGGCATGCCGCCCCGGCTGCCGCCGTTCCGGTTGCCGCTGCCTCATGCGGGGGGCGCCTCGGCGCGGGGCCGCGAACGGCGGGCCGCACACGACCGGCTCGCGTGCTCATGCGGCGCCCCGCGAAGGGTGGAGATGCGCCCGGCGGGGGCTGCCCGCCGGGCGCGACGGCGTTCACGGCCTGATCAGAAGATAGATCGTGGCACCATGGCGCCAGATCAGCATGGCGATGGTATTGCCGGCGCCCGACAGTTCCGCGTCCAGCGCTTCGACGCTTTCCACGCGGGTCTTGTTGACCGCCATGATCACGTCTGCGGGGCGCAGGCCGAAGCGCGCCGCCGGACTGCCCGCGGCCACATCGACCACAGCCACCCCGCGCACCTGACCGAAGCCGGGCATGCCGCGTTCGAGCGGGGCCAGCAAGGCACCGGACAAGAGCCGCGACTGCGCGGTTTCCCGTCTGGTCTGTTTCTCGGACAGCCTGGCGGTCAACTTGTGCCGCCCGTCAGAGCGCACGATCTCCAGCGAAAAGTCCGTATCCGCGCGCATCACGCCCAGATGGCCGCGCAGGTCGCGGGCATTGGAAATGCTCGCGCCGTTGACGCTGACGATCACGTCGCCGGGTTCCAGCCCGGCGGCCTCGGCCGGAGAGCCGGGCTCGACCTGAACCACCAGCGCCCCGTCGGCCTGGTCGAGCCCAAGCGCCTTGCCGATCTCGGGCGTCAGGTCCTGGGTTACCACGCCCAGCAGGCCGCGATGCACCTTGCCGAAGTCGATCAGCTGTTCCATGACCGAGCGCGCCATGTTCACCGGAATGGCGAAACCGATCCCCACATTGCCGCCCGAAGGCGCGATGATCGCCGTGTTGATCCCCACCAGGCGTCCGTCAAAGGTGACGAGCGCACCGCCCGAGTTGCCCGGGTTGATCGAGGCGTCGGTCTGGATGAAATCCTCGAACCCCTGCGGGTTGATCCCGGTGCGCCCGAGCGCGCTGACGATGCCCGAGGTCACGGTCTGCCCCAGGCCGAACGGGTTGCCCACGGCAACGACGAAATCGCCCACCTTCAGGTTTTCCGAATTCCCCATCGCCAGGGCGGTCAGGTGTTCGGCCGGGATTTGCAGCACGGCAATGTCGGTGGCCGGGTCGGTGCCGATGATCCTGGCGTCGAAACTGCGCTTGTCCTTCAGCGTGACCGTCACCTTCTTGCCGTTCTTCACCACGTGATTGTTGGTCAGGACATATCCCTTTTCGGCGTCAACGATGACACCGGAACCGGCCGCGACCTGGCGCTGGCGATGCTGCGGGCGCAGCGGCGAAAAGAACGGGCTGAAGAACGGGTCCTGAAAAACGCCGTTGTCGGGCGCGGTCGTTTCCGAAACCACGGTGATGTTGACAACCGCCGGGGTCACCGATGCAAGCAGCGGCGCGATCGTCGGGATGCCGCGCGCGTCCACCGTTGCCGGCAGCGTTGCCTGCGCCTGCGCCTGCGCCTGGAGCTGTGCCGGCAGGGCGGCGGTCAGGAAGATGAGCACAAGAGCTGGAATTGATAAACGTCTGGCACGCATGGTGCGTCTCCTCGTCCATGCCGGCACGCCAGCCGAAAAGCGCGCGCCGGGGAGTTTCATGTTGATCTGTCTGCCGTTAATGGACGGCCGTCCCTGGGAAAGGAATTTGCGATCATGCCGCCAAGGTAGGAGCGGCCGGATGCGTTTTCAAGGGATCGGCGTTTTCCGAGGCGACATGATTCACCGCCTTGAATCAAGGGGTTAACAAGGCGGCGTAAATATGTTAACCATTGGTCGCAAAAGGCAGGAACAACAGGCGGGATTTCAGGCACCATGGCGGCTTCGGCAGGCACGCATGTGATTTCGTGGGATCAGACCGAAATCGACGGGCTCGGGCGTGTCGCGCCAGACCAGATTTCCGTCGGCGCCACCTGGCGCTGGTTTGGCGAAGCGCTGCGGCTGGACGGCCGCGGGGACCTTCTGCTGCTGGAGAATGCCGCCGACCGGGCCGAGGTGCACCGGCGCGCGGCGGCGCAGATCCGGCGCCTGCTGGGCGCGCCGCGCCTGTCGGGGCCGGCGGAGATGCGCGCTGAACCGGACGCGGACGAGCCGCTGTTCCGCTCGGGTTTCACGCTGACCGACGGGCGCAGGAAATACGAGGCAACGCTGGTCACGCTGGAAACGGGCCGCTATCCGATGATCCTTTTCGCCGGGCAGATGCCGCCCGCGGGCCGCGAGACCTGGGTGATATCGGCGACCGTCGGGGCCGAACTGCTGGCCCCCCCGGGCGAGGAGCCGGGCACCGTCTGTTTCGTGCCGGGAACGCTTGTCTCTACCCCGGACGGCCCGCGCCCGGTCGAAACGCTTGGCGAAGGCGACATGG
>JALSRF010000370.1 GCA_026984895.1 Paracoccaceae bacterium | reverse complement strand
GGCGCTTGCCGCCGGCTGGGGGGCAAACTGGCTGACCGGCTGGGCCGTGCAGGACCCCGAGTTTCGGGCCCGCGCACTGGGCCTTGCCCCGTCGGAATCCGTGGCCGGGGTGATCTTTATCGGCACGCCGAGCCACACCCCGCCCGATCGCCCGAGACCGGACATTGATGCCATTTCGACCTGGATGGAACGCTGATGATACGCCCGCTCGATGCGCTCGGACGTGCCATCTTGCAACTGAACGACCCGAAGGTGCTGGGCGTGCTGGCCCTGTCGCTGGTGCTGATGCTGCTGGCCACCGGGCCGTTCGTTGCGGTGTTTCTGGCACTGGCCTGGCTGATCGAGCATCTCGTCCCGGCCAGCCTGCACCTGCCATGGCTTGGAGAGGTAAGCTTTCTCGGGGTTCTCACGCGGGGGCTTGTCTCCAGGGCTTCGTGGGTCTTCTGGACCTATGTCATGGCGCCGGTGGCGATGGCCATTGCCGGCCTGTTTCTGGAGCGCGTCGTCGCCGCCGTCGAGGCGCGCCACTACCCGCAGCTGGCGCCGGTGCGCATGCGCCCGTTTTCGCAATCGCTGCTGTATGCGATCCGCTTTTTCGGCCTCATGCTGGCGGTCAGCCTTGCGGCGCTGATCGCTTCGCTCTTTTCCGGCGTTCTGGCCCCGGTGGTCTTCGTGCTGGCCAATGGCTACCTGATCGCGCGCGAGTATTTCGAAACCGTCGCGCTGCGCCGGCTTGACGAGGCTTCGGTCGCGGCGATGGAGCGCCGGGCGAGCCTGCCTTTGCTGCTGCTGGGATCGGCGGTTGCCCTGGCGCTCGGGCTTCCTTTCGTGAACCTGCTGGTGCCCCTGGTGGGCATCGCCATGTTCACCCATGTGTTCCACGCCCTGAACGGGGAAGGCACCTGAAGCGAAGCCATGGTGCCGGGACAGACCCGAGGGCCGTGCTCAGATCCAGCCCAGTTCGCTGATCCTGATAACGCCGGACAGGATGATCCCGGCGATGACCGCGAACAGCACCGTGGAGACGGCGGTAACGATCAGCATCGTCCGCCAGATACGAAAATTCACCGGCGAACCCGGATGCGTGCCGGGCACGACATCGTTTTCATCTTCCTGCGTTCGCAGCCCGATCGGCAGCGTGACGAACATCACCATGGTCCAGATCACGACATAAAGGACAATGCCGGAAGAGATGCTCATCACGCCTGCTCCAGTTCGATCAGGGTTCCGCTGAAATCCTTGGGGTGAAGGAACAACACCGGTTTCCCGTGCGCCCCGATCGCAGGTTCTCCCGCGCCCAGAACCCGCGCCCCGCCGGCCTTCAGGCGATCGCGCGCGGCAAGGATATCGTCCACCTCGTAGCACAGGTGGTGAATGCCGCCCGACGGGTTGCGTTCCAGAAAACCGGCAATCGGGCTGTCGGCGCCCAGCGGTTCCAGAAGTTCGATCTTGGTGTTGGGCAGGGTGACGAATACCACCCTGACGCCATGTTCGGGCACATCCCGAGGGCTGCCGACCCGTGCCCCGAGGGTGTCGCGATACCCGCGCGCGGCCGCGGCCAGATCATTCACGGCAATGGCGACATGGTTGAGGCGTCCGATCATCCGAGACTCCGTTTGCACGATGATCACGTTATCACCCCGCGCAACCGGCCCCGCAAGGGGCGCTTTGGCGCAGCGGCCGCGTTAACCGCCCGTTCACCGAGATCGGTCTTTACTGAACGGGCAAGCCCAGGAACACGACCATGCCCGATGATCTTGACGATTTCCTCCTTTTCCGCGCGCCAACGGCGGAACGTCCGCTTCTCGGCCTGACCGTGCTTGTGGTGGAAGACAGCCTTTATGCCAGCGAAGCGATGCGTCTGCTGTGCCTGCGTTCGGGGGCGCGCATCCGTCGGGCCGACAGCCTGCGCGCGGCCTATCGTCACCTTGCGACCTACCGGCCGATGGTCGTGATCGTCGATCTCAGCCTGCCGGACGGTTCGGGTCTGAGCCTGATCCGGGAACTGTCCACGGTTTCGCCGCGGATTCCGGTCATTCTTGCAATCAGCGGCGATACCAGCGCCACGGCGCAGGCACAACGCGCGGGCGCGAATGGATTTCTTGCCAAGCCGGTGCAAAGCCTCGCCGCTTTCCAGACGGAAATCCTGCGCCACCTGCCGCGCTCCCGGCAGCCGAACAGGCTGCGCGTGCTCGGAAACGAAACGGTAACCCCGGACCCCATTGCGCTGCGCGACGACCTGATCCATGTCGCCGACCTTCTGGAAGTCGCCACCCGGGACGAGGCCAGCCTGGCATATGCCTCGAATTTTCTCTGGGGGCTGGCGCGCGTTGCCCAGGACGAAGAACTGGCCGACGCCGCGATGCGCCTGGAACTGGCCAGCCGCAACCGCGCCGGTGACGGCGACGGCGGCGACGGCGGCGGTGGCGGCGGCAACCGCGCCGACATCGCCGACATCGCCGCGGTCGCTGAAATTCTTTCCCGGCGGATCGGCCCGTCACGCGCGGCATTCGGGTAGGCGAAATGTTTCGTCGCCCCTGCAGACCAGCCCGCCTGCACCGCGTGTGTCGCGCCCCGCCCCGGCCCGCCTGCCCGGGGGCGGATGACACCGGTCGGCGTGCTCCTGGCTGGCGAGAATGCGCGCCCGGATCAGCCGCAGTCCCGCCGCCGATAGCGGGACATGGCCCTTTCGCTGCCTTGCGCGACAGCACCCGGGCGACAGGAAATTCCACGAAGATGAACCGCCGATACCGCAATTCTGCCCGATTTCGCCGCCAGTTTTCACGGGAATTCGGGGCCATGGGCAAGCGTGGAAATCAGCCGCTGGAGGTTCGACATGAAACACATCGCAGACCGTATCTGGAACGACGAACTCGGGAGCACCACGGTCGACTGGATGGTGTTTGGGGCCGGTATCGTTTCGCTGGGCGTGGCCCTGGTATCGGCGATCGTGTGAAATCGTCTGAAACGGCCGCGCGAACATGCATTCCGCCCGGGCCGCCTCGACAAGCTGAAGCATTTCACGAAAGATTTCGCATGACCGACAAGAAAAACCCGGCATTTCCGCCGGGTTTTCCATTTGACTGCAAGTTGACTGCAAGCGATCTCTCGCACCGGGCGAAGCGCCTGGCCGGTCACGATACCAGGCGGCCGTGACCTGACCGGAAAATCGCCCCGACATGCACAGACCTTGAGCCGGGAGCGCCGTCACGATCACCCGACGCCCGGACCGGTTGCGCCCGTCCAACGGAAACCGCAAAGCAAAGACAAGCCGACGAAACCTTGCCTGATATCGGGCTTCGAGCGTTCGCGCGCGCGCAATAGCGTTCTTGCGCGCGCAATCCGGGGCAATCACGGCCGATTGGCGCGCCCGATCGGGTCCTGCTTGCGGCAAGCGCACCGATGCATGCCCTGGCGGTGGCGCCGGATGTCACGAGCGCGGCCAGCGGCCTCGCCACCGAAATCGACAGGGCCGTCGATTCGACGATTCCGCAAGGCACGAGCGGCCGGCGCGGGCGGTGGCGCCACAACCGCGACCGCACAGGCCCGACCCGCGCAGACCGGCACGGCATCTGCAAGCGGCCTGGCCCGGCGTTTCCGAAACCCCGGGGCAGGCCCCATCAATCCGACGCGCGAAAGACGACGGACCCGTTCGCTGAACAGCTGCGCACGCACTCAGACAGCGGCGCGATTTCCAGGAGCCGGACCGCGTTCAGCGGGCGAGGCCACCAGACCCTTCGGGCGTCATCGGCACGTCATCGCGACGGCGCCCTGCCCCCGGCAGGAAGCGCCGGCCTGCCGGCGGAAAGCCAAGGCGCCGAACTTTCGCGCCGAAGACGCTGCGCGTGCCGGATCGATGAGTCCTGGGCCTACTCGTCGACAACCACGCGCAGCCGCAATTCGCGCAGCTGTTCGTTGCTCGGCGTGCTCGGTGCGCCCATCATCAGGTCTTCGGCGCGCTGGTTCATCGGGAACATGATGACTTCGCGGATGTTGGCCTCGTCTGCCAGCAGCATCACCATGCGGTCGATGCCGGCGGCGCAGCCCCCGTGCGGCGGGGCGCCGTATCTGAAGGCGTTGACCATGCCGCCGAAACGCTTTTCCACCTCGTCGCGGCCGTAGCCGGCAATCTCGAAGGCCTTGAACATGATGTCGGGCCGGTGGTTGCGGATTGCGCCCGACACCAGTTCCGAACCGTTGCATGTCAGGTCATACTGGTAGCCGAGCACCTTGAGCGGATCGCCCTCCAGCGCCTCCATGCCGCCCTGGGGCATGGAAAACGGGTTGTGTTCGAAATCGATCCTGCCGGTCTCCTCGTCGCGCTCGTAGATCGGGAAATCGACGATCCAGGCAAAGGCGAAGCGGTCCTTTTCGGTCAGGCCCAGTTCCTCTCCGATCACATCGCGTGCCTTGCCGGCCACGGGTTCAAAGGCCTTGGGTTTGCCGCCGAGGAAAAACGCCGCGTCGCCGACGCCAAGGCCAAGCTGCTGGCGGATCGCCTCGGTGCGTTCGGGGCCGATGTTTTTCGCCAGCGGCCCGGCGGCCTCCGGCCCATCGCCCTGGTCGCGCCAGAAGATATAGCCCATCCCCGGCAGCCCTTCTTTCTGGGCAAAGGCGTTCATCCGGTCGCAGAACTTGCGCGACCCGCCGCCGGGTGCCGGGATGGCGCGAACTTCGGTGCCGTCCTGTTCCAGCAATGACGCGAAAATCTTGAAGCCGGAGCCCGCGAAATGTTCGCTGACCACCTGCATCCTGATCGGATTGCGCAAGTCCGGCTTGTCGGTGCCATACCACAGCGCCGCGTCGCGGTAGCTGATCTGCGGCCAGTCGGTATCGACCTTGCGCCCGCCGCCGAATTCCTCGAACACCCCGCGGATCACCGGCTGTATCGCGTCGAACACGTCCTGCTGGGTGACGAAGCTCATTTCCATGTCAAGCTGGTAGAAATCAGTGGGTGAGCGGTCGGCGCGCGGGTCTTCGTCGCGAAAACAGGGCGCGATCTGGAAATACTTGTCATAGCCCGACACCATGATCAGCTGCTTGAACTGCTGCGGCGCCTGGGGCAGCGCGTAGAACCTGCCCGGGTGCAGGCGCGAGGGCACCAGGAAATCGCGCGCGCCTTCGGGGCTGGACGCGGTGATGATCGGGGTCTGGTATTCGCGAAAGCCGCGCTCCCACATGGCACGGCGCAGCCAGGCGACCACGTCCGAGCGCAGCTTCATGTTCGCCTGGAGCTTTTCGCGTCGCAGGTCCAGGTAACGGTATTTCAGCCGGGTCTCTTCCGGGTATTCCTGGTCGCCGAAGACCATCAGCGGCAGTTCCTCGGCCGCGCTCAGAACCTCGATCTCGCGGATGAAGACCTCGATCTCGCCGGTGGGGATCTTGGGATTGACCAGGTCGGGTTCGCGCTCCTTCACCTCGCCGTCGATGCGGATGCACCATTCCGAGCGGAGCTTTTCGACCTCGCCGAAGGCCGCACTGTCCGGGTCGCACAGCACCTGGGTGATGCCGTAGTGGTCGCGCAGGTCGATGAACAGGATGCCGCCGTGGTCGCGCACCCGATGGACCCAGCCCGACAGGCGGACCTTTTCGCCGACATGTGATCTGTTCAGGTCTGCGCAAGTGTGGCTGCGGTAGGCGTGCATGGCGTGGCCTTTGTTACAAGCGTGAAGCGGTCCGCGCCGATACACCTTGTGCGCGCCCGGAAGTCAAGCGGCATGGCCCGGCAGAGGTCCGGGCCCCTTGCTTCAAATCTTTACTTTCTTCCGAATTTTGGACACAATGTCGCAGATGGCTGGGGTGTCAGGAAAAGGATCAGAAAATCTAGCGCGAACCTGATGCGGACTGCCGCCCGTTGCACGAGTGGGGGTTACCATGTGGAAAGCATTGCTCGACCGACTGTTGCGCCGCCTGGTCAGGACCGGCGCCCTGCGCCTGACATACCCGGACGGCAGCACGCGCAACTATGGCGAACCCGGGCCCGACCCGGTCGCGGTGACGATACACGACAACAAGACGCTGCGCGCGCTGGCGCTGGACCCGGAACTCGCGCTTGGCGAAGCCTACATGAACGGCACGCTGACCATTGAAAACGACGATCTGCGCGCCTTCCTGACGCTGGCCGTGCGCAACAAGCACGACCACGGCATCGTCTGGTGGCTGAAGCCGCTCCAGGCCGGGCGGCGGGCCCTGCGCTGGCTGTGGCAGTTCAACCCGGCGCGCCGGGCCAGGCGCAACGTCGCCCATCATTACGATCTTTCGAGCGAACTTTACGACCTGTTCATGGACGAAGACCGGCAGTATTCCTGCGCCTATTTCCGCCGCCCGGACGATACGCTTGAGGCGGCCCAGGAAAACAAGAAGCACCATATCGCGCGCAAGCTGCTGATCGAACCGGGGATGACGGTTCTCGACATCGGCTGCGGCTGGGGCGGCATGGCGCTGACGCTGGCGCGCGACTATGGCGCCCGGGTCGTGGGCGTGACACTTTCGCAGGAACAGCACGCGCTGGCCCGGAAACGGGTGGCCGAGGCGGGGCTTGAGGACCGGATCGACATCCGGCTCATGGACTACCGGGACGTAAGCGAAACCTTCGACCGGATCGTGTCGATCGGCATGTTCGAACATGTCGGCGTGCCCCATTATCGCGAATATTTCCGGCAGGTGCGCGCGCGGCTGAACGAAAACGGCATCGCGCTGATCCACACCATCGGGCGCACCGACGGGCCGGGCACCACCAACCCGTTCATCCTGAAATACATCTTTCCCGGCGGCTATGTTCCGGCCCTGTCCGAAGCCTCGGCTGCGATCGAACATGAACGCCTGTTCATCGACGATGTCGAGGTCTGGCGCCTGCATTATGCCGAAACGCTGAAACACTGGCTGGACCGGTTCGAAGCCAATATCGACAAGGCGCGCGCCATCTACGACGACCGGTTCTGCCGTATGTGGCGCTATTATCTGCTGGGCTCGGAGGTGACATTCCGGCTGGACGACCAGGTGGTGTTCCAGTTCCAGTTGTCGCACCGCCAGGAAGCCGTCCCGCTGACGCGCGAATACCTGTACCGCGACGACCGCCCCCCCGCAGCGCTGCGCCACGCCGCCGAGTAGGCCCGTCGGGCGCATGGCCCGACCGGAGCGCGGGGGCTGGCGGCCCGCGTGGCACCTCCTTCGCCCGCGGGCCAGGCTGTCAAGCGCCGTTCATTCTGCCTTGCGTGCCATGCCGCAATTGCGCCATGGCGCAGTCAAACTGAGGCCCTGCCGTTCTGGTTTGCCTGACTGCAACATGGGCAAATTCGCTGTTTGAAAGCACTTGAATGACGGCGCCGATCGAAAATTTCAGGCACAATCCCGGCCTCCTGGCGCGGATCGGCGAAAGCCTGCCGACGCTCGGCACGCGCAACCTCGACCTGAGCGTGATGCTCGCCCTGCTGTTTTTCGCGTTCAACATCGCTCAGTACTGGGGCAACTGGGCGGTCGATCTGAGCGCCTATTACTACGCCGGTCATTTCTATGACCTGGGTCGGTTCGACCAGATCTATGCCGGCCCGCCCCAGATCATCGGCCCCCAGATGCCCGCCGCCTGGGTGGCCGCGGTCGCACAGTCGGGCCATGCAGGCGAACAGACCTACCCGTTCATCTACCTGCCCTGGGTTGCCGCCGTCTTGGCCCCCATATCGCGGTGGTTTTCGCCGATGACGGTGATGAATGCGGTCGTGATCCTGAATTCGGCCCTGATGACGGCCAGCATTTTCCTGGCCTGGCGGATCGTGGCCCCGAAACGCACGCCGCTGTGGCTGTGGACGCTGGTCAGCGTGGCACTGTTGCTGACCAGTTCGACCTCGGTTCTGGCGCTTTCACTCGGGCAGGTCCAGATACTCGTGTTCTTCCTGTGCCTTGTGGCCTTCGAACGCTACCGTGCGGGCGCCTTCTGGCTGGCCGGGGTCGCGCTGGCCGTGGCCGCGGCGATCAAGATCACCCCGGCCGCCTTCGCGATCATCTTTCTGTGGGACCGGAACTGGCGGGCGCTTCTCGGCCTTGCCGGAACGCTGGCGCTTTTCGCTGCGTTCAGCCTGCTGGTGGTCGGCCTGCCGTTGCACCGGCAATATTTCGCCATCATGGATACCCTGAACAACCAGATATTCATCGCGCTCCTCGCCTATTCCGTGGAAGGCTTTGCCTACCAGGTTGCGGATCTGGTGCAGGGCACCGCGCAGGTCATCACCACCAACGAATACATCTACGCAAAACCCCTGTGGATCGAGCTTCTGGCCAAGGGGCTGTTTCTGGGCGGTCTGCTCTTCACCTGGCTTGCCACCCGAAGGCTGGCCGTCGAAACCCGCATGCCCCGGCAATTGCTGGCCCTGTCGATCCTTGTGCCGGTGACGGCACCGCTGGGGTGGGTGCACTACTTCCTGTTGACGGCCTACCTCCTCCCCGCCCTGCTGGATATTCTTGAAAGCCGGCTGGCTGTCGCCCTGATTGGCGGATTCGGGGTGCTGCTCGGGGCGCAGACGATGGCCAACATGATTTGGCCGGGAATGCGCTTCATGCCGACGATCATGGCCTGCGTCCCGTTCCTGCTGGTGCTGTTCGCAACGCTTCTGGCCTTCGGGCGTGCCGATGCGCGGCAGCCGGCCCCCCGCAAAGGCGAATTCGCCCCTGCAGCCTGACGCCCCCTTGCATCCCACCGCGCCCGGTCTATAACCCACGACAATTTGCAGACACCCCGGGGGCATCATGCCAAAGCGCACCGACATCCAGTCGATCATGATCATCGGCGCGGGGCCCATTGTCATCGGCCAGGCCTGCGAATTCGACTATTCCGGGGCCCAGGCCTGCAAGGCGCTGCGCGAGGAAGGCTACCGCGTCATCCTGGTCAACTCGAACCCCGCCACCATCATGACCGACCCGGACATGGCGGATGCCACCTATATCGAGCCGATCACCCCCGAATTCGTCGCCCGCATCATCGAAAAGGAACGCCCCGATGCGCTGCTGCCGACGATGGGCGGGCAGACGGGGCTCAACACCGCGCTGGCGGTGGCCGACATGGGGGTGCTCGACGAATTCGGGGTCGAGCTGATCGGCGCCAACCGCAAGGCCATCGAGATGGCCGAGGACCGCAAGCTGTTTCGCGAGGCGATGGAGCGCATCGGGCTGGAAAACCCGCGCGCCACCATCGCCAATTCGCTGGACGAGGCCATGGCCGCGATCGACCATGTGGGCCTGCCGGCGATCATCCGCCCCGCCTTCACGCTGGGGGGCACCGGCGGGGGCGTGGCCTACAACCGGGACGATTACGAACATTTCTGCCGCTCGGGGCTGGATGCAAGCCCGGTCAACCAGATCCTGATCGACGAGAGCCTGCTGGGCTGGAAGGAATTCGAGATGGAGGTGGTGCGGGATGCCGCCGACAACGCGATCATCGTCTGTTCCATCGAGAACGTC
>JALSRF010000369.1 GCA_026984895.1 Paracoccaceae bacterium | reverse complement strand
CGAGCGCGCGCCCGAACCGGCCCCGCCCGGGCCGGCGGACGAACCGGCAGGCGAACAGGAGCCCGCGCAGGCGCGTGACCCCGCGCCCGGGCCGGCGGACGAACCGGCAGGCGAGCCCGCGCCCGAACCCGCAACCGCAACCCCGCCCGAGCCCGCGCAAGAACCCGCGCGCGCGCCCGACGACAAGGGCCAGGATGCGCCTCCCCCGCCCGCTGAACGGCGCGTCGGCATGCGCGGAGAGGTCTACGCCGAGGGCCAGCAGCCGATCACCAGCTATCGCGAGGCCAAGAACGCCCTGCCCCAGGCAAAGGCCGCCCCGGGACGACCGGCCGGACATGCGCAGGACGCGGACGACGCCCCCGAACTGCCGCTTGCGCCCCCGCCCGGCGCGCCCGAAACCCCGGCATCGCCCGAAATCCCGGCATCGCCCGAAACCCCGGCATCGCCCGAAACCCCGGCATCGCCCGAAAGCGCGCCGGCCCCCACCGCCGCGGCCGCGCGCCCCGCACCCCAGGACGCAGGACGGGACGCGCCGCAGGATGCACCGCAGGACGCACGGGCGGCACCGCCCGATCCGGCGGCGGCACCGGTTTCCCCGCTGCCCGACACGACCGCCCCAGACCAGGCGACGCCCGCCGAGACGGCCGGCGAGGACACACAGCCCCGTGCGCCCGACATCCACGATGTGGCCCGGACGCTGCGCCGCGCCGCCGCCGGCGATTCGATCCCGCCGGGCGCGGGCTCGGATGCGGTTCTCAAGGCGCTTTACAAACGGCTTGTGGCCCTGCGCGAACGGATGGAGGCCGTGGACGGCGCCATGGCCGCCCCGGGGGCCGGATCCGGCGGCGGCGCGGATGCCCCGGATGCCGATCGCTCCGACTGAATTCGCGGCCATCGTCTTTACCGCTTGCCTGCGCCCGCAAAAGCGGTATTTAAGGGTCCAGTTCGGGCTATGGCGCAGCCTGGTAGCGCGTCCGTCTGGGGGACGGAAGGTCGCAGGTTCGAGTCCTGCTAGCCCGACCATTTCACAACAGCGTCCCCGCCAGACCGGCGGCGGGCGTTTTGCCTGAAGGAGACAGGCGTGGACCAGCCCGGCGTGCTTTCGGACCGGATGATCGCGGCCATGATCGAGCGGGGCCGGATTTCGGCCGACAGCACCATCGCGCCGGAACAGGTGCAGCCGGCCTCTCTGGACCTGCGGCTCGGGGCCACCGCCTATCGCGTGCGGGCGTCGTTTCTGCCCGGGCGCGGCCGCACCGTCGCCCAGCGCCTGCCCGACTTCACCATGCACCGGATCGACCTTTCCCGGGGCGCGGTCCTGGAAAAGGGCTGCGTCTATGTGGTGCCGCTTCTGGAGCGGCTGCGCCTGCCCGCGGACATGACCGCCGCCGCCAGCGCAAAGTCCTCCATCGGCCGGCTCGACCTGCTGTGCCGGGTGATCACCGACCAGGGGGAAGAGTTCGACCGCGTGCCCCGGGGCTACGAAGGCCCGCTTTACGTCGAAATCTGCCCCGGGTCGTTTTCCGTCGTGGTTTCTCCGGGGCAGCTGCTGACCCAGATCATCCTGCGCATCGGCGACACGGTGCTGGACGACAGCGACCTGCAGGCGCTGCATGCGCGCGACCCCATCGTTGACGGCACGCCGGTGATCTCGGGCGGGCTGGGGTTTTCGGTGGACCTGCGCCCCGGAGCCGGCGGCAGCGGTGGCACCGGCAGCGGCAGCGGTGGCGGTGGCGCACTGGTGGGCTATCGCGCAAAACCCCATGCCGGCGTCATCGACCTGTCGAAGATCGGCGCCTATGCGGCGGCGGATTTCTGGGAAGAGCTGCGCACCGACGCGGGCTGGATCATCCTCGACCCCGGGGCCTTCTACATCCTGGTCAGCCGCGAAGCCATCTCCATCCCGCCGACCCACGCCGCGGAAATGGCCCCCTACCTGGCCATGGCCGGCGAATTCAGGGTGCATTACGCCGGCTTCTTCGACCCCGGTTTCGGCCATCGCGGCGCCGGGGGCAGCGGTTCGCGCGGGGTACTTGAAGTGCGCTGCCACGAAGCCCCGTTCGTGCTGGAGCACGGCCAGGTGGTGGGACGGCTGGTCTACGAACGCATGGCCGAACCCCCCGCACGGCTCTACGGGGCGGCACTTAATTCCAGCTATCAGGGCCAGGGGCTGCGCCTGTCGAAGCATTTTCGCCGCTGAGCGCCTTCGCGCCAGCCGGTTCGGGCGCCGCCTGCCCGGGCGCGGGGATGCGCCCCCGCATGAACGCGCCCCGCCCAACGCGCCGGGCCATTCCCGGTCAGGCCCTGCGCCGTCAGACCCTGCGTGCGCCGGTCCGGTGGGCGCGGCTTCGCACGGAGCCGTCCCCGGCCGCCCGGCTGCATGGGAAGGAAAGGGCCGGCAGGACCGGCCAGCCGGAAGATCAGCGCAGCCGGGTTGCGGCCAGGATGCGCCCGGGGCCCTTTTCCTGGACAATCACCACCATCGGCGCGTCCCCGGGGGCCTTCGCCTGCAGGGCAAGCGGCTTGTCCCCGCGCCAGGTCGCAATGCGGTCCCAGCGCGTGACCGTATTGTTGTAGGCAATGGTCTTGCCGGCATTTTCCCCGCTCTTGATCTCGACCACCGAACGCGGGTTGTAGCGCACCAGATAGACGTCCATGTCGCGGGCCGCATCGGCGACGGCGCGAATCGACACGTTCTGCCCGTTGCGCTCGGCGCTCAGCCGGACATCGCTGGCCTGCGCACGCACGGCGTCGATCTGATCGACAACCTCCATCGGCCTGTTCCCGACCACATCGGCAACGCCGCCGATGATCATCTGCGGCGTGTAGACCATCCGCCGGCCGGCGGCGCGGGCATAGGCTTTCTGGCGCGCGGTAAAGGACGGATCGGCAAAGGTATCCTTCCAGCCGATGTAATCCCAGTAGTCCACATGCAATGCAAGCGCGATCACCCCCTTGCGGGCGTCGATCTTGGGCAGCAGCGCATCGGCCGGCGGGCAGGACGAACACCCCTGCGACGTGAACAGTTCGACAACGACCGGGCTGGTCGTCTGTGCCCGGGCCACGCCAGCCGCAGCCGCAGCCCCAAGGACACCGCCCGCCAGAATTGCGAAAATCGTTTTCTTCATTTCTTTTCCATCCTGCCGCAAGTCGGAGCGCAGCGCAGCCCGCACGACCCGGCGCGCCCCGCGATACCGGTCGACACCACGCGATACTAGTAGACCACGCCCCGATCAACTGCCAATCAAGCCTTCGCGAGCCTTCGCGAACCGGCCCGCAGCGCGGCGAGCGGCGGCGCTGGACTTCTTTTGTGCACAATAGTATACACTTTGCACGGACGACCGCTTGCACCCCCCCGCCAACTGCGGCAAGAGCATCGTCGAACGTTATCGCTCAACCCCGGAAAGGGAGGCCGAACATGCCGATCAAGACAGGACAGGACAGCGCCGGAACCCGCAGGACGCTGCGCGTGAACGCAACCGAAGTCGCCTATTACTCGATCGCCGCCGCCGAGGCTGCCGGGCTGGGCAGGTTTTCCCGCCTGCCCGCCTCCTTGCGCGTGGTCCTGGAAAACATGCTGCGTTTCGAAGATGGAAAGACCGTCACCCTCGATGACATCCGCGCCTTTTCGGACTGGGCCGAGAACGGCGGCAGGAACCCGCGCGAAATTGCCTATCGCCCGGCGCGCGTGCTGATGCAGGACTTCACCGGGGTGCCGGCGGTGGTCGATCTGGCGGCGATGCGCGACGGCATCATCGCTCTTGGCGGGGATGCGCAGAAGATCAACCCCCTGAACCCGGTGGACCTGGTGATCGACCACTCGGTGATGATCGACGAGTTTGGCAACCCGCGCGCCTTCAGGATGAACGTCGAGCGCGAATACGAGCGCAACATCGAGCGCTACACCTTCCTCAAATGGGGCCAGAAGGCGTTCGACAACTTCCGCGTGGTGCCGCCGGGCACCGGCATCTGCCACCAGGTGAACCTGGAATACCTGGCCCAGACCGTCTGGACCGACACCGACCAGAACGGCGAAACCGTCGCCTACCCCGACACGCTGGTGGGCACCGACAGCCACACCACCATGATCAACGGGCTGGGCGTGCTGGGCTGGGGCGTCGGCGGGATCGAGGCCGAGGCGGCGATGCTGGGCCAGCCGATTTCCATGCTGATCCCCGAGGTGGTCGGCTTTCGGCTGACGGGCGAGATGGTCGAAGGCACCACCGGCACCGACCTGGTGCTCAGAATCGTCGCGATGCTGCGCGCGCATGGCGTTGTCGGCAAGTTCGTCGAATTTTACGGCCCCGGGCTGGACCACCTGCCGCTGGCCGACCGCGCCACCATCGCCAACATGGCCCCCGAATACGGCGCCACCTGCGGCTTTTTCCCGATCGACGACGAAACCCTGCGCTATTTGCGCGTCACCGGACGCGACGAAGAGCGCATCGCCCTGGTCGAGGCCTATGCAAGGGAAAACGGGTTCTGGCGGGACGCGGATTACGCGCCGGTCTTTACCGACAGTCTGGAACTGGACATGTCCACCGTCGTGCCCGCCATTTCCGGCCCCAAGCGCCCGCAGGACTTCATCGCCCTGGACGAGGCCAAGGCGGCCTTCGCGCGCGAGATGGCGCAGACCTTCAAGCGCCCGATGGGCCGGAAGGTGCCGGTGGCGGGCGAAGATTACGCGATGGAAAGCGGCAAGGTGGTGATCGCCTCGATCACCTCGTGCACCAACACCTCGAACCCCTATGTGATGGTCGGCGCCGGGCTGGTGGCGCGCAAGGCCGCCGCCCTGGGGCTGAAGCGCAAGCCCTGGGTGAAGACCTCGCTGGCGCCGGGCAGCCAGGTGGTCAGCGAATACCTGGAGGCGGCCGGGCTGCAGAAGGACCTGGATGCCCTGGGCTTCAACCTTGTCGGCTATGGCTGCACCACCTGCATCGGCAACTCCGGCCCGCTCCAAAAGGAGATTTCCGAGGCCATTGCCGAAGGCGATCTGGTGGCCACCTCGGTGCTGTCGGGCAACCGGAACTTCGAAGGCCGGATCAGCCCGGACGTGCGCGCCAACTACCTGGCCAGCCCGCCGCTGGTGGTGGCCTATGCCATCGCCGGCACCATGGATATCGACCTGACCCGCGAGCCGCTGGGCCAGGACAGGGATGGCAACGATGTCTATCTGCGCGACATCTGGCCAAGCGCCCGCGAGGTGGCTGAACTCGTGCATGAAACCGTCACCCGCGACGCCTTCATCGCGAAATACGCCGATGTGTTCGAGGGCGACGCGAAATGGCAGTCGGTGCGCACGCCGGACAGCCAGACCTACGACTGGCCGCCGGGTTCGACCTACATCCAGAACCCGCCCTATTTCCGGGGGATGAGCCCGCAGCCCGGCACCATCCACGACCTGCACGGCGCGCGCACGCTGGCGCTGCTGGGCGACATGATCACAACCGACCACATCTCGCCCGCGGGGGCCATCGCCCCGGACAGCCCGGCGGCGCAATACCTGGAAGCGCATCAGGTGGCCCCGCGCGACTTCAACTCCTACGGCTCGCGGCGCGGCAATCACGAGGTGATGATGCGCGGCACCTTTGCCAATATCCGCATCAGGAACGAAATGCTCGACGGCGTCGAGGGCGGCTATACGCTGGACCCGGACGCAAAGGTGGTGCCGATCTTCGACGCGGCCATGGCCTGGAAGGAACGCGGCACGCCGCTGGTGGTGGTGGGCGGCGCGCTCTACGGGACCGGCTCTTCGCGCGACTGGGCGGCAAAGGGCGTGGCGCTTCTGGGCGTGAAGGCGGTGATCGCCGAAAGCTTCGAGCGCATCCACCGGTCGAACCTGGTCGGCATGGGGGTGATCCCGTTCGAGTTCACCGGCGGCGATACCCGCACGAGCCTGGGCCTGCGCGGCGACGAGACCTGGGACATCGAGGGCCTTTCAGGCGACCTGCAGCCGCTGGCCGAGGTGAGCGCGAGAATCGCCTTTGCCGACGGCGGTGAAAAGACCGTGACGCTGAAGTGCCGAATCGATACCGAAGTCGAGATCGACTATGTGAAGAACGGCGGCGTGCTGCAGTATGTGCTGAGAAACCTGGCCCGGGAAAGCTGAGCCGGCAAAGCCGGGCCGGGGCGCTGGCGCGCCTGCCCTTTTGCCATGGGCGGGCGCCACGCGCGGGTGCCACGGGCGGGGCGCTGCCGGACAGCGCAGCCCCGGCGCACATAATGTTGGCTGGTGTTCGCGCGCACCTGCCAGGGCCGCGTTTTCGCCCGTCCGCCACGCGCGGGGCCGGTTTGCGGCTGCGCGCGCCATGTCCTGGCGTCGGCATGGTTCAGCGGTTCAGCGCCGGTCGCATCAGATCGCACCTGCCCGGCCCTGCCCGGGGCGCGCCGGCGGCGCCGGGGCATGTGTCCGCCCGGGGGCAGCCGGCCGCCTCATTTCGCGCGCTGCGCCGAAGCCGCGGCACGTTCGACCGGGCGCGGCAGGCTTCGGCATCGCAGCGCAAGTGCCTGCAGCGCCGCGAATTTTCCCCATCGCCACGCACGGCCGCCTTGCGGAGAAACCCGCGGGCCATGCCCCGGCACCGGTTCGAAAGCCGCCGCCGGCCCGCCCCACATGCGCCCCGGTGAACTGCTTTTGCATCGCTTTGGCAAACCGCCCCTGCCCGATACCGTCACCGCCGTCCCCGGCGGGCACGGATCCCGGCCGCGGCGTTCGGATCAGCGCGCCCCGGCGCGGCGGTGCCATCGGTTCCGGGGCACGCCGGCGGCAAGGGCGCGAACCGGCGACAAGAGGCGCAGCCCCGGGGGGCGTGAAACGGGAGGCGCACCCCCGGGGGGCACGAGACGGGGGGCGCGACGCCGTGGATGCGGCCCCCATGTCCGCCCCGCGGATCGGCGCGCGCTTCGGTTGCACCACAGCCCCCCGAGCCTCGTGCCGGTTGACCGGAGCGCGCACCGCCGCTGCCGCCCGTCTTCCCGACCCCGGCCCCCGAGCGGCTATTTCGCCGCCCTGATTGCCGGCAGGATGGTGTTCTGATAGACGCGCTGGGTAATGGGCCCGGCAAAGCGCAGCCTGACGATGCCCTTGCTGTCGATCACGAAGGTCTCGGGCACGCCGTAGGCCCCCCATTCGATCCCGTTGCGCCCGCTGGGATCGGCGCCCAGCTGCTTGAACGGGTTGCCGAGTTCGGCCAGGAAGGCCAGCGCCTTGTCCGGGTCGTCCTTGTAGTTGATCCCGTAGATGGTGATGCCGTCGGCCGCCATCTTCACCAGGTTGGGGTGCTCGATCCGGCAAGGTGCGCACCAGCTTGCCCAGATGTTCACCAGCTTCACCCCCGGCTGCAACAGCACGTCGCGCCCGAACGGCTTGAAATCGCCCAGCGGTTCGAGGTTCAGGCTGGCCGCCGGCTCTCCGGTGCGCGTATAGGGCAGCGCATCCGGGTTTTCCCGGTTCATCCCCCACAGGAACATTCCGGCGATGGCGGCAAACAGCACCGGGGGCAGGATCATCAGCGGCGATATCCTAGCCATTGTGCCCGGCCCTCGTTTCGGCGCGTTCCAGCGCGGCGCGCACCCGGCGCGACCGGCGCCACGTCAACCCGACGATGCCCGCCACCAGCAGGGCGGTGGCCGCATAGGCGGCAAGAATATCGGTTGCGTATTTTCCAAGATCAGGCATTGACCATCCTTTCCCGGGCCTCCAGCGCATGCAGCCGGCGCGCGCGTATCTCGGTGCGGGTGCGCACCAGCAGCAGCGCCACGAACAGAAACGAGAACCCCGCCAGCGAGATCACCAGCGGTTGCCAGAACACATCGGCCACATGCTCCTGCTTGTCCAGAGACAGCGACGCCCCCTGATGCAGCCCCTGGTTCCAGAAAAGAACCGCATAGCGGCTGAGCAGGGCAAATACCGATCCCACCAGACACAGGACCGACGTCAGGTCCGCCGCGGTATCCGGGTTGTCGATCGCCTGCCACAGCGCGATATAGCCCAGGTAGAACAGGAACAGGATCAGAAAAGAGGTCAACCGCGGGTCCCAGGCCCACCAGGTGCCCCACATCGGCTGTCCCCATATGGCGCCGGTGATCAGCGCAATCGCCGTCATCGTCATCCCCACCGGCGCGGCCGCGCGCGCCGCAAGCGCAGAGACATGGTGCCGGCGCACGATCCAGATCAGCGACGCCACCAGCATCATGGCCCAGGCGTTGATGGCCACGGTGGCGGCGGGGACATGGATGTAGATGATCTTGACGGTGGAGCCGAAGCCCTCGGCATCCGGGGTGAAGAAAAAGCCCCAGATCAGCCCGACCCCCACGAACAGCGCCGCCAGCACCGAAAAAAGGACCACGAAGGGGCCCGTCCAGCTCATGAACTTGCGCGGATTGGCATATTCCCAGATCGACATGCTGTTCTCCTATCCCGTGGCGTTCCTGCCTGCCATTCACATGTCCGTCAACCGCAATCGCCCGGCCCGCGCTAGCGCAGATTCACGCGAATTGCCGCGGCCGCGGCAAAGGGCAGGACGGCGATCGCTCCGGCGGTGATGCCGGCGCTCATCAGCAGCGGCGTGCCCGGCGCCAGGGCCTCGGCCCCGCGTCGGGCAACCTCGGCACCGAAGATCAGCGTGGGCACGTAAAGCGGCAGCACCAGCAGCGACAGCAGCAGCCCGCCCCGTTTCAGGCCCACGGTCAGCGCCGCGCCGAACGCACCGATCATCGACAACGCCGGGGTCCCGATCAAGAGCGAGATCACCAGCCAGCCGAAACCCGCCGACGGCAGGTTCAGCATCACGCCAAGCACCGGCGCCGCCAGGGTCAGCGGCAGGCCCGAGGTCAGCCAGTGCGCCAGCGCCTTGGTGGCGACCACGCCCTCCAGCGGGATCGGCGCCGTGGCCAGAAGGTCCAGCGAACCGTCCTCGAAATCCAGCTGGAAAATCCGGTCCAGCGACAGCAGGCAGGCCAGCAGCGCCCCCAGCCACAGGATCCCCGGGGCGATCCTTGCCAGCAGTTCGGGGCGCGGCCCGACCCCGAAGGGGACCAGCACCGTCACCACCAGAAAGAACGCCAGCCCCAGCCCGAAACCGCCGCCGGCGCGGATCGCCAGTTTCAGATCGCGCGCCAGCAGGCCGATCATGAGAAGGCCTCGTCGAACCCGTCCGCCGCCAGCGCGCGGCGGGCGCGAAACTGCGCCACGTCCAGCACCTCGGCCTCAAGCCCCAGATCGATATGGGTCGCGATCAGCGCCGCGCCGCCGCGTCGGCAGTGGTCGCGCACCGCCGCGGCGAACTTCGCCACGCCCGCGCGGTCAAGCGAAACCGTCGGCTCATCCAGCACCCAGATCGGGCGCCCGGTCAGCAGCAGGCGCGCCAGCCCCAACCGGCGTTTCTGCCCGGCCGACAGGTTTTGCGCCGGCCGCTCGGCAAGCGGCGCCAGGGCGAAGGCGTCAAGCGCC
>JALSRF010000368.1 GCA_026984895.1 Paracoccaceae bacterium | reverse complement strand
GACCTTGACCTTGGCGACGGCGCGTTGTCTCATCCATGACACGCGCAGGGTCCGCGCGGCTGCAACGCCCGCCCGGGCGCGCGCCGGCCCGCCGGCATCGGCCCGTCACCAGAGGCCCGTCACGAGAGGTTCGTCACAAAAGGCTCGTCACAAAAGGTCTGCGCCCCGATCATGTCTCATCCCTCCATCCGCTTCAGCGAAGCCATCGTGCGCCGGCCCGCGCCCAGCGCCACGCGCGGGCTGCGGGCGAAGGACCGCGGGGCCCCGGACATCGCGCGCATGATGGATGATCACGCAGCCTATGTGAGGGCCCTGGAGGGCGCCGGCGCGCGGGTTCACGTTCTGAACGCGCTGGATGCCTTCCCGGACGGCATGTTCGTCGAAGATGTCGCGCTGTGCCTGCCCGAAGGGGCGGTCCTGCTGAAACCGTGCGCGCCCTCGCGCGCAGGCGAGGTTCGCGAAATGCAGCCGGAACTGGCGGCGCATTTCGACGACATCAGGGCCATCCGGGGCCGCGGCACGATCGAAGGCGGGGACATTCTTGTCACCCCGCGCGAAATCCTGGTGGGCCTTTCGGCGCGCACCAGCCGGGAAGGGGCCGCGGAACTGGCGCGCATCGTCGCCGGCTGGGGCTACAGGGTGCGGCTGTGCGAAACCCCGCCCGAGGTGCTGCATTTCAAGACCGCCTGCGCCCTGATCGATGCGCAGACCATCCTTGCCACGCCGCGCCTTGCGGCAACGGGCTGTTTCGACGGTTACCGGGTGCTGTTCACCGCGCCGGGCGAAGAGGGCGCGGCCAATGCGATTCGCTTCAACGATCTCGTGATCCTGTCCGCCGCCTTCGGCAAGACCGCCGGAATGCTGCGCGAGGCGGGCCATGCGGTTGTCGGCATCCGCGGCACCGAATTCGATCTGCTCGATGGCGGCATGTCCTGCCTGTCGCTGCGTTTCGGCGCGACAGGGCGCTGAACCGCACGCCCGCCCCTTGCCAAGGGCGCCCCCCGATGCCACAGAAGCCGGCAGACACGACGACGCGCCGCCAGCGCCCGGGGCATGGGCACGACACGGGGCATGGGCGCGGGGCGCGGGCATGGGCGTGGGGCACGAGGCGCAGGGCGCGGGCGAAGAATGGGGCCGCAAATGGTGGAATGGACGACATCGCCGGGTCTGACCCCCTATCCCGAAGCGGTCGCCTTCATGGAGGCGCGGGCGGCGCGCATCGCTTCGGGCGAAGCGGGCGAACTGGTGTGGCTGGTCGAGCATCCGCCGCTTTACACTGCCGGCACCAGCGCCACGCCCTCGGGCCTTGTGGATGCGCGCGGCTTCCCCGTCTATCAGAGCCGGCGCGGCGGCCAGTATACCTATCACGGCCCCGGGCAGCGCGTCGCCTATGTCATGCTGGACCTGAACCGGCGCGGCCGCGACCTGCGCGCCTTCGTCCGCCGGCTGGAGGACTGGGCGATTGCCACGCTCGCCGCGTTCAACGTCACCGGCATGCGCCGCGAGGGGCGCGTCGGCGTCTGGGTGGCGCGCCCCGACAAGCCGCCGCTGCCCGACGGCAGCCCGCGCGACGACAAGATCGCCGCCATTGGCGTGCGCATTCGCAAATGGGTCAGTTTTCACGGCATCTCGATCAACGTCGAACCCGATCTGGACCATTATGCCGGGATCGTGCCGTGCGGAATCACCGGACATGGCGTCACCAGCCTGCTTGATCTGGGGCACACGGCCACCATGTCCGATGTCGATTTGGCGCTGAAAGCCGCCTTTCCGGTCGCATTCGGTTGAAATCGCCGCCATTTTCCGGCGCCGGGGGCAGATTGCGACGATTATGCACTCGCAACCCGGCGCGCATTCCCTATTATGCGGGATCATGCAAAGCACAAAAGCTGGGACCCCAAACAAGCAAGGACCAAGACCATGAAAAACATCCTTATCGCGGCAGCCTGCATTGCCATTTCACTGTCGGGCACGGCCTGGGCCGCAGGCGACACCGCAGCGGGCGAAAAGATCTTCAAGAAGTGCAAGGCCTGTCACTCGATCGTCAACGGCGATCAAGTGATCGTCAAGGGCGGCAAGGTGGGACCGAACCTTTTCGGCGTCATCGGCCGGCAGCCGGGCAGCTACGAAGGCTTCAAGTATTCCAAGTCGATGAAGGCCTTCGGCGAAAGCCAGGACGCCTGGACCGAAGAACTGGTGGCCTCCTTCGTCCATGACCCCAAGGCCTTCCTCAAGGAGCACACCGGCGACAGCGCCGCCAAGTCGAAGATGACCTTCAAGCTCAAGAAGGGCGGCGAAGACGTTGCCGCGTATCTGGCCAGCCTGGCGCCGATGGCGGAATAGGCCGCCCGGGCCGGCGCCCGCCGGCACGAAAGACCGGCCGCGGCGAAAACCGTTACCTGCGGCAATCGTGTCATTGAGTGCGCGGGGGCGCTGCGCTAAACGGTAAGGGAGCGTTCCGCGCGGCGGCACCAGCCGCGCGGAGCAGGTTACGCGAACAGGAGAGGTTTACATGGCAGACGCAGCCACTCATGCACATGGTCATGGTGACGAGCGCAGTTTCTTCACCCGCTGGTTCATGTCCACGAACCACAAGGACATCGGCATTCTGTATCTGTTTACAGCTGCGATCGTCGGTTTCATTTCGGTTCTTTTCACCGTCTACATGCGCATGGAGCTGATGGAACCCGGCGTGCAGTACATGTGCCTGGAAGGCGCGCGCCTGATCGCCGATCCGACATCCGAGTGCACCCCGAACGGGCATCTGTGGAACGTGATGATCACCTATCACGGCGTGCTGATGATGTTCTTCGTGGTCATCCCGGCGCTGTTCGGCGGGTTTGGCAACTATTTCATGCCGCTGATGATCGGTGCGCCGGACATGGCGTTCCCGCGGATGAACAACCTGTCCTACTGGATGTATGTGGCCGGCACCTCGCTGGGCGTGGCATCGCTGCTGGCGCCAGGGGGCAACGATC
>JALSRF010000367.1 GCA_026984895.1 Paracoccaceae bacterium | reverse complement strand
TGGGCTGGGTGCTGTATCCGCCGCTTTCGGTCAACGAAGGCGGGTTCTCGATGGATCTCGCGATCTTCGCGGTGCACCTGTCGGGGGCCTCGTCGATCCTTGGCGCGATCAACATGATCACCACCTTTCTGAACATGCGCGCGCCGGGCATGACGCTGTTCAAGGTGCCGCTGTTTCCCTGGTCGATCTTCGTCACCGCCTGGCTGATCCTGCTGAGCCTGCCGGTTCTGGCCGGCGCGATCACCATGCTGCTGATGGACCGCAACTTCGGCACGACCTTCTTTGACCCGGCCGGCGGCGGGGACCCGATCCTGTATCAGCATATCCTGTGGTTCTTCGGGCATCCCGAGGTCTACATCATCATCCTGCCCGGCTTCGGCATCATTTCCCATGTGATCTCGACCTTCAGCCGCAAGCCGCTGTTTGGCTATCTGCCGATGGTCTGGGCGCTGATCGCCATCGGCTTCCTGGGCTTCGTCGTCTGGGCGCACCACATGTATACGGTGGGCCTCAGCCTGACCCAGCAAAGCTATTTCATGCTGGCAACCATGGTGATCGCGGTGCCCACGGGCGTGAAGGTGTTCAGCTGGATCGCCACCATGTGGGGCGGTTCGATCGAGTTCAAGACGCCGATGCTCTGGGCCTTCGGCTTCCTGTTCCTGTTCACCATCGGCGGTGTGACCGGCATCATGCTGTCGCAGGCGCCGATCGACCGCTACTTCCACGATACCTACTATGTGGTCGCGCATTTCCACTATGTGATGAGCCTGGGCGCCGTGTTCTGCATCTTCGCCGGCATCTACTACTGGATCGGCAAGATGAGCGGACGCCAGTATCCCGAATGGGCCGGAAAGCTGCATTTCTGGATGATGTTCATCGGCGCCAACCTGACCTTCTTCCCCCAGCACTTCCTGGGCCGTCAGGGCATGCCGCGCCGTTACATCGACTACCCGGAGGCCTTCGCCTACTGGAACAAGGTGTCCAGCTACGGCGCCTTCCTGTCCTTCGCCTCGTTCCTGCTGTTCATCGGCATCGTCGTCTACACCCTGAAATGGGGCAAGCGCGTTTCCGAAAACAACTACTGGAACGAATATGCGGACTCGTTGGAATGGACCCTGTCCAGCCCGCCGCCGGAGCATACCTTCGAGATTCTCCCGAAGCCGGAAGACTGGGACAAGGGCCACGCCCACTGAGCCCACCGACAAAGAGGCAGAAATGCCCCTGAAATGGGAAAAACCTGACGAGGGGGCCCCGGCACAGACCGGGGCCTCTTCGCATGCCCCCGCGCCCGCGCCGCGAAAACGGCTGACGCTCTGGCCGCACCGGTCGCTGCCCGAACGCGGTTTCGCACTGTTCATCCTGATCACCTATGCCATGTTCACCCTGCCGCTGATGGCGCTTCTGGGCACCGCGGCACTGTGGGGCATGCTGCCCTTTCTGCTCGGGGTGCTGGGGCTGATGTGGTATTTCCTGAGGCGCAACTATCGCGACGGCACCCTGAACGAGGTGCTCACGCTTTGGGACGACCGGGTGGAACTGGTGCGCACCAACCCGAGGGGTCCGGTGCAGCGCTGGGAGGCCAACCCCTACTGGGTGCGCGTGGCGATCCACCCCGAAGGCGGGCCCGTGCCCGACTATGTTACCCTGCGCGGCAGCGATCGCACGGTCGAGATCGGCGCCTTCCTCAGCCCGGACGAACGCAAGGCGCTCTATCGCGATCTTCTGCACGAATTCGGCTGAAGCCGGGCGCCCGCCGCCGCGTGCCAGCGTGCCGCCTGCCGTGCCTCCCGCCGTGCCGCCCGCGCCTTGCCCGGAACGATACAGGCCCGTAACATGGCGCTCGACCCGCCGCTCGACCCGCGCCTGCCTGCTCGACCGGCCCCTGACTCGACAGAAGGACGCCCCATGTGGCCGCACCCGCCCCCTCTGCCCGACGTCGCGCGCTGATGCTGGGCGCGATGCTCATGCTGGTGCCCGGCCCGGGGCGCGCATTCGAATTCAGCTTCGACTGGGGGCCGCTGGAGCGGTGCACCACAGGCGATCCGAACACCGTGGACAACCCCGCTTTCGCCCTGAAGGAAGTGCCCGCCGGCACGCGCGTCATCCGCTTTGCCCTGGTTGACCTCGACGCCCCGGGGTATCCCCATGGCGGCGGGCTGGTGCCTTATTCGGGGCAGTCGCGGATCCTGCCCGGGGCCTTCACCTACAAGAGCCCCTGCCCCCCCGACGGGCGCCACACCTACGAATGGCGCGCAACCGCGCTGAGCGCAGCCGGCGGCGAAACCCTGGGCGAGGCCAGGGCGCGCGCCGAATACCCCTGAGCCGCGCGCCGAAACCCCGCGCCCGCCCGTCGCCCGCACGCCCGTCGCCCGCACGCCGGCCCACCCCCGCGCCGCGGGCCACGCGCAGCCGAAGCGCGCCCCCCCATCCCGATCGAGGCGGCACGCTGCAGGTGCCCGTTTTCGCATGTCCGGGAAACCCGGGAACCGGTTTGCGGTTTCGGGAGCCAGGCCTCAGGCCAGCAGTTCCTTTACCTTGGGCCCGACCGATCCGAAATCCAGCTGGCCGGCATATTTGCCCTTCAGCAGGCCGATGACCTTGCCCATGTCGCGGATGGAACTCGCGCCGACTTCCCTGATCGCCGCCTGTATGGCCGCCTCGGTGTCCTCGTCGCTCAGTTTCCGGGGCAGGAATTCCTCGATCACGGCGATTTCCGCGCGCTCCTTCTCGGCCAGTTCAAGCCGCCCGCCTTCTTCATAGGCGCGTGCGCTTTCCTGCCGTTGCTTGACCATTTTCGCCAGGATCGCGAGGATTTCCCCGTCCCCGACACCGCCCTGATCGCCCGTGCCTTCGCCACGCCGGGCGATTTCCCTGTCCTTGATTGCCGCATTGATCAGGCGAAGCGTTGACAGGCGGTCCTTGTCCTTGGCTATCATCGCCGCTTTCAAGGCGTCGTTCAGCCGGTTTCTCAGTTCCATCGGCCCTACTATCCCCATAAGTATTCCGAAGCCCCGACTCTACCCCCTGCGCCGCGCCGAGGCAACAGACAGGGAGTCTTGTAACATGTTGTTTTTATTGTATTTGGCAAAATTCTGCACCCCTTGACCGCCGACGGGCCTTTGCCTAGGTTCCGCACAGTTCAGCCCGGAGAGTCGCGCCATGCCCACCGCAAAGGCCACCGCAAAGGCCGAAAATCAGGCCGCAGTCGCGGCCGATGCCCGGCCGACCGCCTGCCTGGCGCTTGCCGACGGCACGCTGTTTTACGGCACCGGCTTCGGTGCACCGGGCGAAACGGTGGCCGAGCTGTGTTTCAACACCGCCATGACCGGCTATCAGGAGATCATGACCGATCCCTCTTACGCGGGGCAGATCGTCACCTTCACCTTCCCGCATATCGGCAACACCGGCACCACCGCCGAGGACGACGAAAGCAGCGCCCCGATGGCCGAGGGCATGGTGGTCAAATGGCTGCCCGGCGCCGCCTCGAACTGGCGCGCCGTGGAGAACCTGAACCAGTGGCTGGCCCGGAACGGGCGCATTGCCATCGGCGGCGTCGATACCCGCCGTCTGACCCGCGCCATCCGCCGCCAGGGGGCCCCACATGTGGCGCTGCGCCATGACCCGGAAGGCCGCTTCGACCTGGAGGCCCTGGTGGCAAGGGCGCGGGCGTTCCGGGGGCTGGAGGGGCTTGACCTGGCGCGCGAGGTGACCTGCGCCCAGTCCTATCGCTGGGACGAAATGCGCTGGGCCTGGCCCGACGGCTACCGCAGACGCGCAACGCCCGGCCACAAGGTGGTTGCCATCGACTATGGCGCGAAACGCAACATCCTGCGCTCGCTGGCCTCGGCGGGCTGCGATGTGACGGTGCTGCCGGCGACCGCCACCGCCCAGGAGGTGCTGGCCCACAAGCCGGCGGGCGTCTTCCTGTCCAACGGCCCGGGTGACCCGGCGGCGACCGGCGAATACGCGGTGCCGATGATCCGCGCGCTGCTGGAACGCGATCTGCCGATCTTCGGCATCTGCCTCGGGCACCAGATGCTGGCGCTGGCACTGGGCGCACGCACGGTGAAGATGAACCACGGCCACCACGGCGCCAACCACCCGGTGAAGGACCTGCGCAGCGGCAAGGTCGAGATCACCTCCATGAACCACGGCTTTGCGGTGGACAGCCAGAGCCTGCCCGAAGGCGTGGAGGAAACCCATGTCAGCCTGTTCGACGGTTCGAACTGCGGCATTGCGCTGACAGGGCGGCCGGTGTTTTCCGTCCAGTATCACCCCGAAGCCAGCCCCGGCCCGATGGACAGTTACTACCTGTTTCAGGACTTTGTAGAAGCTATTGAAAAGATTGCCTGAACCGGATTCGCAGTTAACCGCGCGTTAACCTGGGTTGACGCAGTCTCGGTGCGGAAACCAGCACCTGGGCACAGAATGATCCATCCCCCCGCCTCGAAGCCGCAGGAGCACGCCGCGCGCGCGCCGTTGCTGCTGCGCCGCCAGGAGCGGCTGGCAGAGCCGCCCCGGCTCGGCCAGATCCTTGTGGACATGGGGGAAATCTCGCCGGGCGACCTGATCAAGGCGATCGCCATGCGCGCGCGCGAGGATATCCTGTTCGGCGAAATCCTTCTGGCCAACCGGATGGTCAGCGAAGAGGGCCTGTACCGCGGCCTGGCGCGCCAGTTCGGTTGCCAGATCGCCGACCTGACGGGCGAGCCGCCCGATACGCGCCTGCTGCGCCTCATCGGCCCGGAAACCTGCCTTCAACTGGGCGCCATGCCGTGGAAGCGCGCCGGCGGGGTCACCGTCATCGCCACATCGCGCCCCGAACGCTTTGCCGAACACGCCGCGCTGCTTGGCGCGCAGTTCGGCCCGCTGGCCATGGCGGTGGTCTCGGGCTCCGAGCTGGTGGCCGCGCTGCACCGCGTTGCCCGTCGCGACCTGGCCGCCCATGCCGAAACCCGCGTGGCCGCCGCCGAGAGCTGCCGCAACTGGAACCGCGCGGCAATGGCGCGCCTGATCGCGGGGTTCGTCGTGCTTCTTGCAGCCGGCCTGATCGGCGCCCCGCGCACGACCCTGCTGCTGCTCACCGGCTGGGCGATCCTGGCGCTGCTGCTCAATACCTGGCTGAAGGCCGCGGCCGCCTGGTCGGTGCTGTCCGGCCCCCGCCCGGCGGACATTGCGTTTTCCAGCCGTCGCACGCCGAAACAGGCGCCGATGCTGCTGCCGCGCATTTCCATCCTGGTGCCGCTGTTTCGCGAACGCGAGGTGGCCGGGCGGCTGGTTCGCCGGCTCGGGCGGCTGAACTACCCGCGCGAACTGCTGGACATCTGCCTTGTGCTGGAAGAGGACGACCATCTGACCCGCGCGACGCTGGACCATGCCGATCTGCCCGGCTGGATGCGCCTGATCACGGTCCCGCCCGCGCCGCTCAAGACAAAGCCGCGCGCGCTGAACTTTGCGCTCGCCCACTGCCGGGGCTCGATCGTGGGCGTCTACGATGCCGAGGACGCCCCCGAGCCCGACCAGCTGTTCCAGGTCGCCCGCCGCTTTCACGAGACCCCGCGCGAGGTGGCCTGCCTGCAGGGGGTGCTGGACTTCTACAACCCGCGGCAGAACTGGATTGCGCGCTGCTTCACCATCGAATACGCGGCCTGGTTTCGCCTGGTCCTTCCGGGGCTCGAACGCCTTGGTCTGGTGGTGCCGCTTGGCGGGACAACGGTGTTCTTTCGCCGCGAGGCGCTGGAGGAAATCGGCGGATGGGACGCCCATAACGTGACCGAAGATGCCGACCTGGGGGTCAGGCTGGCGCGGCGCGGATACCGCACCGAAATCATCGCCACCACCACCGAAGAAGAGGCGAACTGCCGGCCCTGGGCCTGGGTGCGCCAACGGTCGCGCTGGCTGAAGGGCTATGCCATCACCTGGGCGGTGCACATGCGCCGCCCGCGCCGGCTCTGGCGCGATCTCGGGGCGCGCAGGTTTTTCGGGATGCAGCTGCTTTTCCTCGGCGCGCTGTCGCAATTCCTTCTGGCGCCGATCCTGTGGTCTTTCTGGAGCGTGCCTCTCGGGCTGCACCACCCGTTGCAGGACGTGCTTTCGCCGGTGGCCTTCTACCTTCTGACCGGGGCCTTCGTGCTGTGCGAACTGGTGACCATGGGGGTTGCGCTGGCCGGCCTGCGCAAAAGCCGCCACCGCCGGCTGTGGCCGTGGGTGCCGACGCTGCACATCTACTACCCGCTTGCGGCAATCGCGGCCTACAAGGCCATCTGGGAGATGATCGGCCGGCCGTTCTTCTGGGACAAGACCCGCCATGGCATCAGTCCCGCGCAGGGGGCACCGGGGGCGCCGGGCACGCGGGGGGCACTGGGCACCCAGGGGACGCGGAGGGCACCGGGCACGCAGGCGACGCAGGGCATTCAGGGGACGCGGGGCGTGCAGGGCATGCCGGCCGGCATTGCCGCCGATCCC
>JALSRF010000366.1 GCA_026984895.1 Paracoccaceae bacterium | reverse complement strand
AATCCGGCGAGAGCCGCGCCCTGCGCCATGTCTTTTTCGCCGAGCGCGCCGTTTCGCGGCCCCAAATCATCCGGGGCGCAGCCGCGCGCGAGATTGCCCATGCGGCAATCGTTGGTGGCGGGCTGATGGGTTCGGGCATTGCCGCGTCCTGCCTGCGCGCGGGCTGTCGTGTCACGGTGCTTGAAACCGACGAGGCGTCGGCAGAAAACGCACGGATGCGCATCACGAAGCTGGTCGATGGCGCGCTGAAACGCGGCAAGATCGACCAGACCGAACGCGATGCCCAGCTGACCCGCCTGCAAACGACGCATGATTTCCATGCGGCTGGCGATGCCGACCTGGCGATCGAAGCGGTCTTCGAGGATATCGCGACCAAGCGCGCGGTATTCGAAAGGCTGAGCCAGGTAATGGACAGGAGCGCGATCCTGGCCACCAATACCTCGTATCTGGATCCAGAGCGCGTGTTTGCCGGAACGCCCCACCCGGAACGCTGCCTCGGGCTGCACTTTTTCAGCCCGGCCCATGTCATGCGTCTGCTTGAAATCGTGCGCATGCCCGCCACCGGCGCCGACACGCTTGCCACCGGGTTCCGGTTTGCCCGGAAGTTGGGCAAGGTGGCGGTTCTTGCTGGCATCTGTGACGGCTTTATCGGCAACCGGATGCTGTCGGCCTACCGTCAGCAGGCCGACTTCATGCTGGCCGACGGCGCGCTTCCCCATCAGGTGGATGCCGCGATGCGGTCCTTCGGCATGCCCATGGGCCCCTATGAATTGCAGGACCTGACCGGGCTGCAGATTGCCTGGGCCAACCGCAAGCGGCAGGCCGAAACCCGCGACCCGGCACGACGCTATGTCCCGATCGCCGACCGGTTGTGCGAAATGGGGCGCCTGGGGCAGCGAAGCGCAAAGGGCTGGTATCGGTATGACGAAGGGTCGCGAACCCCGTTGCGCGATCCCGAGGTAGAGGGGCTGATCATTGACTATTCCAGGGAAAAAGGCATTGAACGCAGACAATTCACGCCTGCGCAGATTGCCGAGCGGCTGTTCGCCGTGCTGGTCAACGAAGGGGCGTTGATTGTCGAACAGGGCATCGCGGAAAACGACGACGCCGTGGATGTGGTGCAGGTCCACGGCTATGGCTTTCCCAGGTGGCGCGGCGGCCCGATGCACCAGGGTGCGCAGTCGGGTTGGCCAGCGGTGGCGCAGGTGATGCACAGGGTGGTCCGCCAGTCCCCGGACACCTGGACCGTTTCCAAACGGCTGTCATGACCCCTGTTGCCGAAGGTCACGGCCGCAGCAGTGCAGGAGAATTTCGATGACGCTCCACCAGATCAGCAGTTTCGCCAAGGGCCAGTGGGTTGCCCCCGGCGACGGCGCCCGGCCCATCCGCAGCGCCATCACCGGGGCCGAGATCGCGCGCGCCGGTAACGACAGGCTGGACTTTGCCGGAATGCTGGCCTTTGCGCGCGAAACCGGCGGCCCGGCCCTGCGCGCGATGACCTTTCACGACCGCGCACGGATGCTGAAGGCGCTTGCGCTCTACCTGAACGAGCACAAGCAGGCGATGTATGACCTGGCCTATGACACCGGCGCCACGAAAGCCGACAGTTTCATCGACATTGACGGCGGAATAGGCACTGTTTTCGTCTTTGCCTCGAAGGGCCGGCGCGAGATGCCCGACGACCGGGTCCATGTCGATGGCGCGATCGAGCAGCTGTCGCGAAACGGCACGTTCCTGGGGATGCATGTCTGCACCCCGCTTCAGGGCGCCGCGATTCACATCAATGCCTTCAATTTCCCGGTCTGGGGGATGCTGGAAAAGCTTGCGCCGACGCTTCTGGCCGGTGTGCCGGCGATCGTGAAACCCGCCACCGCCAGTTGTCAGGTTGCGCAGGCCTGCGTGCGCCTGATCGACCAAAGCGGCATCCTGCCCAGGGGCGCGGTGCAGATGATTGCAGGCGGAACCGGCGATCTGCTGGACCATGTGGGCAGCCAGGACGTGATCAGTTTCACCGGCTCGGCGCAGACCGCGCTCCGGCTGCGGTCGCGCGAAAACATCCTGCGCGAGGCGGTGCGTTTCGTGGCCGAACAGGACAGCCTGAATGCCTCGATCCTGGGCCCCGACGTGGAGCCGGGCACGGCAGAGTTCGACCTGTTCGTGAAGGAGGCGCACCGCGAAATGACGGTGAAGGCGGGGCAGAAATGCACCGCGATCCGCCGGATCGTCGCGCCCGAAAACCGCGTTGGTGCGGTGATCGAGGCGCTGTCGGCGCGGCTTGAAGAAACCGTGATCGGAGACCCGCGCGACACGACCACGCGCATGGGCGCACTCGTCTCTGTTTCGCAGAAAAACGACGTTCTGGACAAGGTGCGCCTGTTTCGCCGGGAGGCCGAGCTGGTCAGCGGCAACCCGGACGCTTTCCAGGTCCGCGGAGCGGATGCACGGGCCGGCGCCTTCCTGCCGCCGATGCTGTTTCACTGCGCCGAGCCGGACCGCGCCGAGCGCATCCACGATACCGAGGCATTCGGCCCGGTCTCCACCGTCATGGGGTATCGCGACCTTGACCATGCGCTTGCCATCGCCAATCGCGGCCAGGGCAGCCTTGTCGCGTCCGTGATCACCGCCTCCGGCGAGGTGGCGCGCGCCGCGGTGCTGGGCGCCGGGGCGTTTCACGGGCGGCTCTATTTCAACAACGCCGCATCGATGCGCGAAAGCACCGGCCACGGCTCTCCGCTGCCGCACATGACCCACGGCGGGCCGGGGCGCGCCGGCGGCGGCGAGGAAATGGGCGGCGTGCGCGGCGTGATGCACTACATGCAGCGCACCGCCGTCCAGGGCAGCCCTGACATCCTGAGCGCGGTCGGCAACACCTGGGTGCCCGGCGCCGCCGGACTCTCGCCGCCCGCGCACCCGTTCACCCGCCGCTTTGGCGCGTTGCGCATCGGCGAGACCATCGTTACCGACGCGCGCGAGGTGACGCTTGACGATATCGAGCATTTTGCGCGGTTCACCGGTGACACCTTCTATGCCCACATGGACGAGGCCGCCGCTGCCGCCAACCCGTTCTTTCCGGGGCGCGTTGCACATGGCTATCTGCTGTTGTCCTTCGCCGCCGGGCTGTTCGTCGAACCGAACCCCGGGCCGGTTCTGGCCAACACCGGACTGGACGGCCTGCGTTTCCTGAAACCGGTGGTGCCGGGCGACAGCATCCGCGTGCGCCTGACGGTAAGGCGCAAGACCCCGCGCACCGACGAATACGGCGAAGTGCGCTGGCATGTTGCCCTGACCAACCAGGATGACGAGGCGGTGGCCGAATACGAACTGCTGACAATGGTGGCCATTTAGCCGGCGGTCGCGCTATCATCGCGCCATGGAACCCCGTGTCTCAACCGCCGGAACCGGCGCGATCCGCGCCTTGCTGGAGCTTGGCGAACTTCGCGTCTGGTCGGTGGTGATAACGATCTTCGGCGATCTCGCGCGCGCGCCCGGCCAGCGTATCGCCGCCAGCGATCTGCGCCGGCTGACCCGCCCGATGAACATCCGGGACGACTCCTTGCGCGTCGCCGTCCATCGGTTGAAAAAGGATGGCTGGCTGCGGGCGCAGCGTGTTGGCAGAAACAGTCTCTATTTCCTCACAACACGCGGGTTTCGCGATTGCCACCAGGCGCGCGCGAGGATCTACGCCCAGGGTCCGCCCGGGGTCGATGAGATGCGGGTCGTCGTCGCGGCAAACGGCGGTGCTGCTGCCCAGGCCCTGGCCGCGCGCGGATTTGTGCAGATCGCGCCGCGCTGCTACCTTGGTGCGGCCGACAACCTGCCGCCCGATCCGGCCTGTCTGGTGCTGCACCCGCAGCCCTCTCATGTGCCGTCCTGGGTGCGCCATGCGCTGGCGCCGCCCGGGGTTGGGGCCTGTTACCAACGGCTTCTGGATGCGCTTGAGACCGTCGAGCGCGCTACCCGGCGCGCCGGGCATCTGGCGCCCGACAGCCAGGCCGCACTTCGGGTGCTTGTCGTCCACCGCTGGCGGCAGGTGCTGCTGCGCCACGCCGACCTGCCGGCCGCGTTCCTGCCCGATGACTGGCGCACAGAGGCGTGCCGTGCCCTTGTCTTGCGCCTGCTGGAAAGGCTGCCGCGGCCGGAGGGTATCGTCTCCGGGGCGACGCTGCCCTGATGCGGCCGAGGCCGGCGCGCGGCGGCACTGCAACGGGGGGACGGCACGGGCGGCTTGAACACATCCCGGATATCGGGCATCAAACGCTCACTGCCATTCGAACGACATCCGAACAGGAACTCCGCCGTGGCCCCACCCAACCGGAAACACGCGCACCGCCCGCTGACCCTGCGCGATGTTTCCGAGGCGTCGGGTGTCAGCGAAATGACGGTTTCACGGGTTCTGCGCAACAGCGGCGATGTGTCGGCCGGGACGCGCGCGCGGGTCCTGGAAGCGGCACGAACCCTCGGCTATGTGCCGAACAAGATCGCGGGCGCGCTGGCCTCGCAGCGGGTGAACCTGGTGGCGGTCGTGATCCCTTCGCTTTCCAACATGGTCTTCCCCGAGGTTCTGACCGGCATGACCGAGGTGCTGGACCAGACCGACCTGCAGCCGGTGGTCGGGGTCACGCATTACAGTCTCGAACGCGAGGAAAAGGTGCTGTACGAGATGCTGTCCTGGCGGCCATCCGGGGTGATCGTTGCCGGGCTGGAACATTCGGACGCCAGCCGCGCGATGCTGACCTCTGCCGGCATCCCGGTGGTCGAGATCATGGACATCGACGGCACGCCCATCGACAGTGCCGTGGGCATATCGCACCGCCGCGCCGGTCGCGAGATGGCTGAAGAAATCATTGCCGCCGGCTACAGGAACATCGCCTTTCTCGGAACCAAGATGCCGCTGGATTTTCGCGCGCAGAAGCGGCTTCAGGGGTTCACCGAAGCGCTGGAAAAAGCCGGGCTGGGGGTGGTGGACCGGGAATTCTACTCTGGCGGCTCGGCCCTGGCCAAGGGGCGCGAAATGACCGCGGCGATCCTCGGGCGCAACCCCGATCTGGATTTCATCTACTATTCGAACGACATGATCGGCGCCGGCGGTCTGTTGTATTGCCTCGAACATGGCTACGACATCCCCGGGCAGATCGGTCTTGCCGGCTTCAACGGGGTCGAGCTGCTCGATGGGCTGCCCCGCCAGCTGGCGACCATGGACGCCTGTCGCGCCGAAATCGGGCGCCGGGCGGCACGTATCATTGCCGCGCGTGTAGAGCGCCCGGAGGCAGAACCGGCCGACCCGGACAGGGTAAGCGTGCTGTTGCCGCGGCTTTCCCCGGGCGATACCTTGCGCAGGCCCTAGACCAGGCGCCGGATCGCCCGGCCCACAGGACCACGGACCCATTCAGGGGGAAACCCGATGCCATTCATACTTGCAATAGACCAAGGCACCACGTCCAGCCGCGCCATACTGTTTGACGAAGCCTTGCGCGTCGTTGCCACCGAGCAACGCGAATTCACCCAGCATTTTCCGGCCTCGGGCTGGGTCGAGCACGACCCCGAGGAAATCTGGCGCACGACCCTTGAAACCGGCCGGGCCGCTGCCGAACGGGCCGGCGCCGCCGGTTCCGACCGCCTGGCCGCCATCGGCATTACCAATCAGCGCGAAACCACCGTTGTCTGGAACCGCAGGACCGGCGCACCGATCCATCGTGCCATCGTCTGGCAGGACAGGCGAACCGCCGCTATCTGCCGCGAACTGAAGGCGCGCGGGCTGGAAAAGTGCGTTGTCGCACGCACCGGGCTGTTGCTGGATCCGTATTTTTCGGCAACCAAGCTCAAGTGGCTTCTGGACAATGTGGACGGGGCCCGCGTGCAGGCCGAAGCGGGCGAACTGGCCTTCGGCACGGTGGACAGCTTCCTGATCTGGCGCCTGACCGGGGGCAGGGTTCACGCCACCGACGCCACGAATGCCGCGCGCACGATGCTTTATGATATTCGCGCCGGCTGCTGGGACAGCGAAATCTGTGCCGAGCTTGGCATCCCGATGTCGCTGCTGCCCGAGGTTCGCGACTGCGCCGCCGACTTCGGCGAAACCGACCCGGCCCTGTTCGGAAGGGCGATCCCGATTCTCGGCGTCGCCGGCGATCAGCAGGCCGCGACCATCGGGCAGGCCTGTTTCAGACCCGGCATGATGAAAGCGACCTACGGCACCGGCTGTTTCGCCCTGCTCAATACCGGCGCCGACATGGTGCAGTCGCGCAACCGGCTTCTGAGCACGATTGCCTATCGGCTGGACGGCGTGACGACCTATGCCCTGGAAGGCTCGATCTTCATCGCCGGTGCGGTGGTGCAATGGCTGCGCGACGGGCTGGGAATCATCGAGAGCGCCTCCCAGACCCAGGCCCTGGCCGAAGCCGCGGACAGGGCGCAGGCGCTTTACCTGGTTCCGGCGTTCACCGGACTTGGGGCGCCTTACTGGGACTCCGAGTGTCGCGGCGCGATTTTCGGGCTGACCCGCAACTCGGGTCCGGCCGAGTTCGCCAGGGCAGCGCTGGAAAGCGTCGGATATCAGAGCCGCGACCTGCTGGAAGCGATGCGCGCCGACTGGGCCGGGGCGGCGCACGGCGGCACGCTTCGGGCGGATGGCGGCATGGCCGCGTCCGACTGGACCATGCAGTTCCTTGCCGACATCACCGGCGCGCCGGTAGATCGGCCCCGGGTTCTGGAAACCACGGCAATGGGGGTGGCCTGGCTGGCCGGAATGCGGGCCGGGATCTGCCCGGACAGCGCCGGGTTCGCCGACTCCTGGCGGGCCGAACACCGTTTCCAGCCGACCATGCCCGACGACGAGCGGGAACGCAGATACGCCGGCTGGAAGGACGCGGTATCCAGAACGCTGAGCATCAGAGACTGAATCAGAGGCTGAATCAGAGCCGGTCGCGCAGCGAATACCACGCCATAGCCAGCACCAGAAGCGGCCAGCGCATGAGCGCGCCGCCAGGAAACCGGTGCGTGGGCACCGAAGCCATGACATCGAAGCGTTCCGCCTGCCCGGAAATCGCCTCGGCCGCCAGCTTTCCGCCCAGCGTGGCCAGGGCGACGCCATGGCCGGAATAGCCGCTGGCGTTCAGGATGTTTCCGCGCAGCCGGGCGAAACAGGGCATGCGGTTCATGGTGATACCCAGCGTGCCGCCCCAGGCATAGTCCACGCGCACATCGCCAAGCTGCGGGAATATCTGGGCCATCGGGCGGCGCACGACGGACTCGATATCGCGGGCAAAACGGTAGCCATAGCTTTCGCCGCCGCCAAACAGCATCCGCCGGTCCTCGGAAAGGCGGAAATAGTTGATCACGAACTTGCTGTCGGCGACGGCGTGATTGTCGCGGATCAGCGCTGTTGCGGTGTCGTTGTCCAGCGGTTCGGTGGCCAGGATGTAATTGTTGATCGGCATGACCCGGGCGGCCACATGTTTTTCGAGCCGGCCCAGATAGCCGTTGCAACCGATCACGACATGGTCGGCCGTCACCCGGGCGCGGTCGGTCACGATACGGGCCGGGCTGGCGGCGGCAATGTCCCTGACCCGGGAGTTTTCATGCAGCCTGACCCCGGCCGCCTGTGCCGCGCGCGCCAGGCCAAGGGCAAAGCGCAGCGGGTGGATGTGGCCCGATCCCATGTCCAGCGTGCCGCCGTGATAGGCAGGCGAGCCGACGAGGTGGCGCATTTCCTCCCGGTCGAGAGGGCGGATCAGGTCGTAATCGTATTCGTTGCGCAGCTTTTCCGCATAGGCATGGGAATGGGGCACGAAACGCGCCTTGTGGTCGGCGTGGATCACCCCCCTGGCAAAGGTGCAGCCGATGTCGTGCGTTTCGATCAGTTCGCGCACCAGCTGCACGGATTCCAGCGCCAGGTCCCAGAGTCTGCGCGCCTGTTCCCTTCCGACCAGGGCTTCCAGTTCGTCCTGGTCACGCCGCTGCCCGGTGCCGACCTGCCCACCGTTTCGCCCCGACGCGCCGAACCCGATGCGCTGTGCCTCAAGCAGAACCACGTCGTAGCCGCGCCTGGCCAGGTGCAGCGCCGCGGACAGGCCGGTAAAGCCGCCGCCAACAACGCAGACATCGCAGCCCAGATCGCCCGCAGCCGCCGGGAAAGGCTCTGATACGGGCGCGGTCGCGGCATAGTAGGAACGGGGATATTCCCCGGCGCGGTCGTTGGCCGTCAGGATGTCCATGGCTCAGCCGGCGACAAGAAGACCCTGGGACTTCGCGCGGCGATATGTCTGGTCGATGGCCCTGTGCGCGCGCTCGACCAGGGTATCCACGTCCTTGCGCGTCAGGATCAGCGGCGGCGAGATGATCATCCGGTCGCCCACCGCGCGCATGACCAGGTTGTTGTCGAAACAGGAGTCCCGGCACATGTTGCCGATCACCCCCGGCGGACCGGCAAAGGGAGCGCGGCCGGCCTTGTCCGGGGTCAGGGCAAGAGAGCCGACCATGCCGACGATCTGCGTATCCGTGACCATCGGGTGATCGGCCAGCCCATGCCATTTTTCGGCCAGGTAGGGCGCAATTTCGCTGCCGGCACGCTCGACGATCCTTTCCTCGTCCAGGATGCGGAGGTTTTCAAGGGCCACGGCCGCTGCCACCGGATGGCCGGAATAGGTGTAACCGTGGGCGAACTCGCCCGCCTGGCCGACGACGGCGGCCACCTCGTCGCTGACCATCGAGCCGCCGATGGGCACATATCCCGAACTCAGGCCCTTTGCGATGGTCATGATGTCGGGGCGGATCGAAAACGTATCCGAACCGAACCAGCGCCCGGTGCGCCCGAAGCCGCAGATCACCTCGTCGGCAATCAGCAGGATTTCGTGGGCGTCGCATATGCGCTGGATTTCGGGCCAGTAGCTGTCCGGCGGCACCACGACGCCACCGGCGCCCTGGATCGGTTCGGCGATGAAGGCGGCAACCCGGTCTTCGCCCAGAGCCTCGATCGCCTTCTCAAGCTGGCGCGCGCGCTCCAGCCCGAATTCCTCGGGGCTCATGTCGCCGCCTTCGCGATACCAGTCGGGCTGGTCGATGTGGTGGATGTCGGGGATCGGCAACCCCCCCTGGGCGTGCATGGCGCTCATCCCGCCAAGGCTGGCCGCGGCCACGGTAGAGCCGTGATAGGCATTCTTTCGGCTGATGATGATTTTCTTTTCCGGCTTTCCCTTTGCCGCCCAGTAGTGTCTGACCATGCGAAGATTGGTGTCATTCGCCTCCGAGCCCGAACTGGAGAAAAACACGTGATTCAGATCGCCGGGGGTCAGTTCGGCGAGCTTCGATGCCAGCGCGATGGCCGGAACATGGGTGGTCTGGAAAAAGGTGTTGTAATAGGGAAGCTCGTGCATCTGGCGCGCGGCCGCCTGCACCAGTTCTTCCCGGCCGTAGCCGATGTTCACGCACCACAGCCCGGCCATGGCATCGAGAATCTCGTT
>JALSRF010000365.1 GCA_026984895.1 Paracoccaceae bacterium | reverse complement strand
CGGTGCCGTTTTCGCCGGTCAACTGGCGCACCAGGGTTTCGGCGGCACCGTCCTGCTCTGGCTGCAGCGCGGGGACATTGAACTTTTCGACCACCTCGATACCGGTTTCGGGGCGGATCGCCTTCATGCCGGCCTCGACCTCGGCGACCTTGCCCATGTAGGCGGCGCGCCAGTCGTCAAGGCTTTCGCCCGGCACGCAGCGCATCGCCATCACGAACGCGCAGTCCCTGGCGGTGATGTTGTGGGCGGTGCCGCCTTCGATCACGCCGACATGCAGCGTTGTGAACGGCGGCTCGAACGGTGCGGCAAGCTCGGATGGGGGTTTCGCCATGTTCTCGGCGTTGCGCGCGTTGGCCCACTGCAGGAGGCGCCCGGCCTCCATCACCGCCGAAACGCCCTGATGCAGCAAAGACGAGTGTATTTCGAAGCCGTGCAGATGCGTGGCAAATCCAATGCCGCCCTTGTGGCCGTTGACCACGCGCATCATCGAGGGCTCACCGATGATCGCGGCCGCGGCGCGTGGCAGATGCCGCGCCATTTCGTCGATCATCGCCGGCGCGCCGAGGCAGCCGACCTCTTCATCGTAGGACAGCGCGATCTGGATCGGGCGCCTGATGCCGGCTTCCAGCGCCAGCGGCACCGCCCAGAGCGCCAGCGCGTCGAAGCCCTTCATGTCGCAGGCGCCGCGCCCGTAAAGCCGGCCGTCGCGCTCGACCAGCGTGAAGGGGTCGCTGCTCCAGTCCTGGCCTTCGACCGGGACCACGTCGGTATGGCCCGACAGGATCACCCCGCCGGCAACCTCGGGACCGACATTGGCATAAAGCGCCGCCTTCGTGCCGGTTGCGTCGGGAACGCGCGTTGCCTTGACCCCGAATCGCGCCAGGTAGTCCTCGACCCAGTCCACCAGCGCCAGGTTGCCCTGGCTGCTGACGGTCGGGAAGGACACGAGCGTTTCGAGAATCTCGCGCGCGCTCATGGTCTGGCGCATGACGGGCTCCGGGTGACTGGCGGTTTCGCGCCAAGGTGAGGCCGCGGCGCACAATGGTCAAGGCTTGTTGCGCCGGGCGCGCCCCGAAAATCGGCCGCCCGGAAAATTTCGGGCCTTGCGGTGATAAACGGTTGCCCCCGACGCATTTAATGCTAGCCTTTCCGAAATCGCCCTGCCGAAACCGTCCGGGGCAGAGAAAAACACGGCAACAGAGTTGCTTGGGGGGAACCACATGCCCGACGGGGCCGCGCCGATACTGGATGTGCGTGATCTTGAAACCGTGTTCCGAACGCGGAGCGGAAACGTGCATGCCGTGAACGCGGTCAGTTTCGATCTGCGCCCGGGAGAATTGCTGGGGGTGGTGGGCGAATCCGGTTCGGGAAAATCGGTCACCATGATGTCGCTGATCGGGCTGCTGCCCAGCCCGCCGGCCGAAATCCGCAATGGCCAGGTGCTGTTCGACGGCATGGATCTTCTGCAGATCGGCCCGGACCGGCTGCGCGATCTGCGCGGCGCGAGAATCGGCTTCGTGTTCCAGGACCCGATGACCTCGCTCAACCCGGTTTTCACGGTCGGCTTCCAGATCATGGAGCCGCTGCGCAAGCACCTGAAGATGGACCGGCGCGCGGCCCGGCGGCGGGCGGCCGAACTGCTTGACCTGGTGGGCATTCCCGACGCGGCCAGGCGGCTGAAGGACTACCCGCACCAGTTCTCGGGGGGCATGCGCCAGCGGGTGATGATCGCCATCGCGCTGGCCTGCGATCCGCAGGTGCTGATCGCCGACGAGCCGACCACCGCGCTGGACGTGACCATCCAGGCGCAGATCATCGAACTGGTGAAGGATCTGCGCCGCAAGCTGGGCATGGCCATCGTCTGGATCACCCACGACCTCGGCGTGATCGCCGGCATCGCCGACCGGGTGATGGTGATGTATGGCGGCCAGGTGGTGGAACAGGCGCCGGTGCGCGAACTGTTTTCCAACCCGCAGCACCCCTATACGCGGGCGCTTCTGGAAACCATCCCCAGCGTG
>JALSRF010000364.1 GCA_026984895.1 Paracoccaceae bacterium | reverse complement strand
TTTTCGCAGGTGACCTATTCGATCTTTCCGCTGCTCTGGGTGCTGCTGGGCGGGGCCGGCACGGTGCTGGGGCCGTTCGTCGGCACGCTGTTCATGTTCTACCTGGTGGACATCGCCAGTTCGCTGACCGATGCTTGGATGCTGGTGGTGGGCGTGGCCCTGGTGCTGCTGACCCTGTATGCGCCCAGAGGCCTGCTGGGCACGCTGCGCGAGAGGGGGCTGACATGGCTGCCCTGAGCCTTTTGCGCACCGAATCGCTCAGCCGCAGCTTCGGCGGGCTGCGCGCGGTCGAGAACGTGAACTTCGATCTGCCCGCCGGCGAAATCCGGGCGCTGATCGGGCCCAATGGCGCCGGCAAGACCACCTTCGTCTCGATGCTGTGCGGGCGCATCCCGGCAAGCGGCGGGCGGGTGTTCTTCGACGGGCGCGACGTCACCGCGCTGCCCGCCCACAGGCGCATTGCGCTGGGCATGGCCTACACCTTTCAGATCACCTCGATCTTCGCCGATCTGAGCGTGTTCGAAAACGTGGCGCTTTCGGTGCAGCGCCGCCACCACGGGCGCGGGGCGGCGCTTGACGCGGCGGTGCGCGCCGAGCTCGAGCGCGTCGGGCTGGCGCAGCGCGCCGGGCAGCGCGCGGGCGATCTTGCCTATGGCCACCAGCGGTTGCTGGAGATCGCCATGGGGCTGGGCCAGCGGCCGAAACTGCTGATCCTCGACGAACCCACACAGGGGCTGTCCGACAGCGAAATCGAAGGCTTCATCGCGCTGATCCGCGAGGTGGCGCGCAACGCCACCGTGCTGCTGATCGAACACAACATCAACGTGGTCATGGCGCTGGCCGAGCGCATCACGGTGCTGAATTTCGGCGAGATCATCGCCGAGGGCAGCCCCGACGAGATCCACGCCGATGCTGCCGTGCAGGCGGCCTACCTGGGGGCGGGATGCTGAAGGTCAGGAACCTCGATGCCGGCTACGGGGCGGTGCCGGTGCTGCGCGATCTGTCGATCACCGCGCGCGCCGGCGAAATCCTGTGCCTGCTGGGGCGCAACGGCGCCGGCAAGACGACGCTGCTCAAGGCGATCATGGGGCTGGTGCGCGCCAGCGGCGGCGAGATCACGCTGGACGGCACCCGGCTGGACCGCCTGCCGGCGTGGCAGGTGCCGAAACGGGGGCTCGGCTACATCCCGCAGGGCCGCCGCCTGTTCAATGCGTTGAGCGTTGCCGAGAACCTGCAGATCGGCCTGATGGCGCGCCGCCGCGGGGCCGAAACGCGCGCGCGCGTGCTGGACATGTTCCCGCGCCTGCGCGACCGGCTGCACCAGCGCGCCGATACGCTTTCGGGCGGCGAACAGCAGATGCTGGCCACCGCGCGGGCGCTGTGTCTCGAACCCAGGGTGCTGCTGCTCGACGAACCCACGGAGGGGTTGCAGCCGTCGATGATCGCGCTGATCCGCGAGGCCGTGGTGGCGCTGAAACGGCAGGGCGTGGCGGTGGTGCTGGTGGAACAGCGCATCGAGGCGGTGCTGGAGATCGCCGACACGGTGAGCTTCATCGAAAACGGCCAGGTGCCGCTGAGCGTGACCGCGCAGCAGTTGCGCGACGCGCCGGACCTGCTGCACCGCTACGTCGGCGTGTGACCGGCGGCGCGAAGCGCCGTGCTCCGGGGGCCGCTCTCCCAAGGCGCCGTGCTCCGGGGGCCGTGCTCGAAGGGGCGGTGCTCCGCGGGGCCGTGCACCGGGGGCCGTGCACCGGGGGCCGCGCCCCGAAAGGGCGGCGCGAAAGGCCGGCAGACGGTTCCCGGAGCAGTGCTGCGCCCGGGCTCAGGTCAGCTTGCGCAGCAGGTGCAAAAACAGCGCCTGTTCGCTTTCGGAAAGCGGCGCCAGCGTCTCGGCCGTCACCATATGGGCGGTCTCTTCCAGCCGGGCGAACAGGGCGCGCGCCTCCTCGGTGAGGGAAACGATGGTGCGCCGCCGGTCGGTCTTGTCGTTTTCGGTCCTGACCAGCCCGCGCTTGCCCAGCCGGTCCACCACCCCCTTGATCGTCGCCGCGTCCATCGCCGTCAGCCGGCCCAGCGCGTTTTGCGACAGTGCGCCGGCCTCGTTCAGCCTGGCCAGGGTCGCGAATTGCATCGGCGTCATCTCGGGGATGCGGCGGCTGAAGATGGACAGGTGGCGCTGCGAGGCGCGGCGCAAGACGAACCCCACCTGGTCGTCCAGCCGGTAGGGAGGGGCGGAAGCGGGATCGGACGGGCTGCTCATGGGCAACAGGCTGAAGCAATTCGCCACCAAGGTAAAGCGCAGCGTCGTCGCATGCCGGGGCCGCCCGCGCGCAACCGGCGCCCGCTGGCGGGGATGCCGGCATGCTGACATCCGGCATCGGGCATCGGGCATCGGGCATCCGGCATGCTGGCAGGGCACACCAAGCCACGACCCGGGCGCCTTTTCGGCGACCAACGGGCGGCCGTGATCATCGCTCCGGCCCGCTTGCCGATACGACATCCGGTTCTTCTGCTTCGTTTCGGCCCCGGGTTGCTCAACAACCGCCAGGCGCCGAGGCCGCAAGCGCATCGATCACGGCGCATTCGGGAACATCGCGGCCGGTGCAGTTGGCAACCATGTCCGCCAGAACGGCCTCGATTCGCCGCAGATCGGCGATGCGCCTGCGCACCGCGTCGAGGTGACCGGAGGCAAGCGCCTCGACCTCGGCGCAGGTCTGCGCGCCGCCATCCACCATGGTCAGCATCGAGCGCACCTCTTCCAGGGAGAAGCCCAGGGCCCGCGCCCGCATCACGAAATTCAGCCGGTCCACATGGCGCTGATCGTAGCACCGATACCCCTTGGGGCTGCGCGGCGGATCGGGCATGATCCCGACCTTTTCGTAGTAGCGGATGGTTTCCAGGTTGCAGCCGGTCGTACGCGCCAGATCGACCCGACGCAGCGCCCCGGGCCGGCGGCCGTTCACCGCGTTCCCATCGCCCGACATGACTGCTGCAAATCCCCCCTTGAGCCTGTATCGACTACAGAGTGTAAACAGGCAACACACCATTGGCAAGGGACGATTCGACCATGAACGCTCTGGCATCCGGCGGCCCTCCCGATGGCCGCACCGCCGCTGGCACCGCCACACGCACCACCGCACGCACCGCCGCAGGCGCGGGCGCGGGCACAGGCGTGGGCACAGGCGACGGAACCGGCCGCGCCGCAGCACAAGGCGAGCGCGGCGCCATGGCCTCGGTAATGATGATGATTCTGGGCGCTCTGGCGATGACCTCGTGCTGCATCCTGCCGCTGACGTTGGTCAGCCTCGGGGTGACGGGCGTTTTCATCGGCAGGCTCAGCGCGCTTTACCAGTATCACTGGTATTTCCTCGGCTTTGCGACACTGGCGCTGGCTTACGGGTTTTTCAAGGCCTACCGGCCGCTCAGCGCCGACAGTTGCGCCGATGGCAGCTGCGCGCGCCCGCTCAACCGGACCCTGGTGCGCGCGGTCATGTGGGTTTCGCTGTGCATCGTTGTCGCAGCGCTTGTGTTCCAGTCCCTCGCCCCGCGCCTGCTCAACCCGTTCTGAAGACGTGAAAGGGACCCCCATGAAAACCCGAACCCTCCGCCTGGCGGCCAGCATCGCGCTGCTGAGTGCAGCACAGGCCGTTGCCGCCGAGAAAACCGCAACCCTGGAAGTGACCGGCCTTTATTGCGCGTCCTGCCCGTATATCGCGGCACAGGCGATCAGCGCTGTCGCCAGCGCCGAGATCATCGACGGCTTCTACGACCCGCAGGCGCAACTTGCCCATTTCGTGGTCCGTTACGACGATGCGCTCGCCACCACCGACGACCTGGTTTCGGCCACGATGGAGTTTGGATACCCCGCAACCCTGCTGGAACCCGCCGCCGGGGGCGACAGTTGAGCGGCACGCGCGCCGGGCAGGAACACACCGGCAAGGATGGCGAGAAAGATGAACGATCGGAAAGGCAGACCATGAATGAACGCGACAAATCCGGCGACAGGCTGTTGACGCTGGGCATTTTCGGCACGGTGTTTGCGGCGCTGTGCTGCTTCACCCCGGTTCTGGTGGTGCTGTTGGGCATCGTCGGGCTGTCCGCAATGGTCGGATACCTCGACGTGGTGCTGTTCCCGGCACTGGGTTTTTTCATCGTGCTGACGGTTTATGCGCTGTGGCGCAGGAAACGCGCGCAACGCGACGCGACGCAGCGAAAGGGGCTGACATGAAGGATTGTTGCGGCGGTCGCAGCGGCGATTACGATCTGGCGGTCATCGGCGCCGGCTCGGCCGGGTTTTCGGCGGCGATCACCGCCGTGGGCGGGGGGCGCAAGGTGGCCCTGCTGGGCCACGGCACCATCGGCGGCACCTGTGTGAACGTCGGCTGCGTGCCCTCCAAGGCGATGATCCGTGCCGCCGAGGCCGTGCATGGCGGTCTCCGGGCGGCGCGCATCCCGGGGATCGGACCCTGCACCCATGCGCTGGACTGGGGCCGGCTCTCGCGCGGCAAGGACGACCTGGTCGAGACGCTGCGCCAGAAGAAATACGCCGACCTTCTGCCCACCTACGACGGGCTCGACTACATCGAGGACGGCCCCGCCCGGCTGGTCGAGGGCGGGGTCGAGGTGGGCGGACGCACGATCCGCGCCGCCCGGGTGATCATCGCGACCGGCAGCCGGGCGAGCCGGCCCGCCATCGACGGGATCGAGACCGTGCCCGTGCTCGATTCCACCGCGCTGCTGGCGCTTGAGGCACTGCCGCAGAGCCTGATCTTCATCGGCGGCGGCTATATCGGAACGGAACTGGCGCAGATGATGGCGCGTTTCGGGGTCGCCGTCACGCTGGTCACGCGTTCGCGCGTGCTATCGGGGGCCGAACCGGAGGTTTCGCAGGCGCTGGGGCAGGCGCTGCGCGACGAAGGCATCACCGTGCTGGAAGGGGCGCGCTACGCGGCGGTCGAAGGCGATGGGGACACGGTCACGCTCAGCCTCTCGCAGAAGGGGCGCAAGGTCTCGGTCACGGCCGAAAAGCTGGTGGTCACCGCCGGACGGCGCGCAAATACCGACGGGCTGGGACTGGCCGAGGCCGGGGTGGAAACCGACGCCCAGGGGGCGATCAGGATCGGCGACGACATGCAGACCAGCGCGCCGGGCATCTATGCCGCCGGCGATGTGACCGACCGCGACCGTTTCGTCTACATGGCCGCCTACGGCGCCAAGCTGGCCGCGCGCAACGCCGTTCTGGGCGGCAAGGAACGCTATGACAACGCAACCATGCCCTGGGTGGTCTTCAGCGACCCGCAGGTGGCCGGCGTCGGGCTGAGCGAAGCCCAGGCGAGTCACGCCGGCTTCACGCCGAAGACATCGGTGCTGACGCTGGACAACGTTCCGCGGGCGCTGGCGGCGCGCGATACCCGCGGGCTGATCAAGCTGGTCGCCGACGAGGCCACCGGCAGGCTGCTGGGCGGCCAGATCGTCGCGCCCGAAGGGGCCGACAGCATCCAGACCCTGGCACTGGCGCTCAGGTTCTCGATGACGACGCAGGAACTGGGCGACACGATTTTCCCCTATCTGACCACCGTCGAGGGGCTGAAGCTGGCGGCACAGACCTTTGACCAGGACGTGGAAACGCTCAGCTGCTGCGCCGGCTAGCGCGGGGCGCGGGGCGCCGGGCACCGCACCGGGGCAGCGCACCGGGGCAGCGCGGCGCCGTTGTCGAACGGCGGTCGGCCCGGCGCCGGTTTTCAATCGGCCGAAAATGGAATATTCGTTCCAGGACCGAAACCGGCCCCGGGAGAGGCGCGATTCCGGCGCGCAGGTCGAACCTGCCTGCCCGGAAACGCCACTCCTGCGCGCGGCGCTCTGCGCGCAGGGGCCGCCAGGCGCGAAAGGACGACCATGGTCAGCACAACCACCCCGCCGGCAACCGTCGCGGAATTTCAGGATCGGCTGGCGGAAATCTCCGACACCCTGCCCCGGCGCCTGCGCCAGTGCGCAGACCATGTGGCACGGCACAGCGACCGGATCGCGATTTCGACCGTGGCCGAGATGTCGGCCGCAGCGGGCGTGCAGCCCTCGGCCTTCATGCGGTTTTGCCAGTTCATGGGGTTCAGCGGCTATTCGCAGATGCAGCGCCTGTTTCGTGAAGAACAGGCCCGGCGCTGGCCCGACTACGCCACCCGCCTTGAAAACATGCGCAAGAGCGGCGGCGATACGCCGGCGGCGCTTGTGGCCGAATTCATCGAGGCCGGGCGCGGATCGCTGGAAAACCTCGCCACCAGCCTGGACGCGGATGCGCTCAAGGCGGCGGTGGCGACTCTGGCCCGCGCGCCGCTGGTCCATGTCATGGGGTTGAGCCGGGCTTTTCCCGTGGCCGCTTATCTGGTGTATATTTTTGAAAAAATGGACATTCCTGCCCTGCTGCACGATCGGGTCGGCAATATCGACCACCGCCATACGGTCCGCCGGGGCGACGTTCTGCTGGCCATTTCCTTTGCCCCCTATTCGCCCGAAACGCTGGAACTTGCCAATTACAGCAACGAAAGGGGCGCGCAGGTGATCGCCATCACCGACGCACTGAACAGCCCGCTGCGCAGTTGCAGCGCAGTGACGCTGAGCGTCTCCGAAATCGATGTGGGCGCCTTTCGGACCCTGTCGGCGACGCTCTCGCTGGCGACCGCGCTGGGGGTTGCCGTGGGCACGGCCCGCCGCAACAGGGGCTGAGAACGCCCC
>JALSRF010000363.1 GCA_026984895.1 Paracoccaceae bacterium | reverse complement strand
TTAGAATATTTGTTCTATCATGCGATCCTGCGTGGCCTCGCCACGGCCCATCGCGGCGAATCACGGGAACGGAAGGGCATCTGACGATGACGTTGAAGGTGGGGATGTTCGGCGCCGGGCGCATCGGGCAGGTGCATGCGCGCTCGGTCGCGGCGCACGCGCGCTCGCGCCTGGTCGCGGTGAGCGATCCGAACCGCCAGGCAGCCGAAGCCCTGGCCGAAGAACATGGCGCGCGCATCCTTTCGGGCGACGATCTTCTGGCCGACAAGGACATTGACGCCATCGTCATTGCCGCCCCCACCGACACCCACGCCGGCCTGATCGAGGCCGGCATTGCCGCGGGCAAGGCGGTGTTCTGCGAAAAGCCGGTGGACCTGGATCTGGCCCGCGCGCAGGCCTGCCGGGACGCGGTTGCGGCGCACAAACAGCCCGTGATGATCGGTTTCAACCGCCGCTTCGACCCGGATTTCGCCGCGCTCAAGACGGCCTTCGACGCCGGCGACATCGGCCGGGGCGAACTGCTGTCGATCACCTCTTTCGACCCGGCCCCGCCTCCGGTTTCCTACATCAAGGTCAGCGGCGGACTGTTTCGCGACATGGCGATCCACGATTTCGACATGGCCTGCTGGATGTTCGGCGCGGTGCCCGAAACCGCCAGCGCCACCGGCGCCTGCCTGGTGGACGAGGCGATCGGCGCCGCGGGCGACATCGACACCGCGGTGATCACCCTCGGCTTCGCAGACGGGCGCATCGCCACCATCCGCAACAGCCGCCGCGCGGCCTACGGCTATGACCAGCGGCTGGAACTGCTGGGCGAGCGGGGCCTGCTGTCGGCCGGCAACGTGCTGGAAAACACGCTGAGCACGGCCACCGAGGCGGGCGTCGTCGGCGCCAGGCCGCAATATTTCTTCCTTGAGCGCTACAGGCGCTCCTACGGCATCGGCTGGACGCGGTTCGTCGAGGCAGTTGTCGACGGCGCGCCGGTGCCGGTGAGCATCGACGACGGGGTGAATGCCCTGGCCGTTGCCGAGGCCGCGGCGCTGTCGCTGGAGCGGGGCTGCGCGGTCGAACTGGCGCCGCTCCTTGCACAAGGAGGCGCGTGATGGAACCGGCGCGCCGCCTGGGCTGCTGCACCTGGATTTTCGGCGACTGGCCCCTGGCCGAAACCGCGCGCGCCGTCCGGGCGGCGGGGCTTGACGGGGTGGAACTGTTCGGCGCCTGGCGCGGGCGCGATCCCGCCGGTGCGCGCACCATCCTGGACGATCACGGGCTGGCGGTCTTTTCGCTGACGCCGGCGGATGCCGACATTTCGCATCCCGACCGATCGGTGCGCGCCCGTGCGCTCGACTATTATCGCGGGCTGGCCGATTTCGCCGCGGCGCTGGGGGCGCCCATGTTCGGCCTGCACGGGCTGGTGGGGCGGATTCGCCCGCTCTCGACCCGGCAGGAAGAAGACGCGCTTCTGGCCGACAGCACCGCCGAAATCTGCGCCTGGGCGGCCGAACGCGGGCTGACCGTGGCCTTCGAGATGCTGAACCGCTACGAAAGCCACCAGATCCGCACCATGGCCGAGGGGCTGGATCTGCTGCGCCGGGTGGGCGCGGGCAACCTCTCGCTCCTGGCAGATGCCTATCACATGAACATCGAAGAGGCCGACCCGGCGGCGGCGCTGCGCATGGGGGGCAAGGCCATCGGGCTTTACCACGCCGCCGACAGCAACCGCGCGGCGCCGGGCGAAGGGCATACGGATTTTGCCGCCCAGATCGCCGCGCTCGACGCGATCGGCTACAGCGGGCCGATCGTGCTGGAGCACACCGCGCCCGGAGCGGACCCCTTCGCCGCCGACAAGGGCGCCGGATTTCGTGACGAAGTCCGGCGCCAGCTTGCCCACAGCCGAAAGGAACTGCGCGCCATGGGCCGCTGAGGCCCGGCACCCGAGATTCGGCCCCCCGCGGGCCGGAAAACGCGGCCCGAAACGCCGCAATGCGAAACCAAACCTAGGGAGAAACCATGAAACATCTGTTCAAATCCGCGGTGACGGCAGTGGCGATCGCCTTTGCTGCGCCGGCGATGGCGCAAGACATCATCGTGGTGTCGCACGGTCAGGCGAACGACCCGTTCTGGTCGGTGGTGAAAAACGGCGTCGAGGCCGCCGCCAAGGACACCGGCGCCAACGTGGATTACCGCGCCCCGGAAACCTTCGACATGGTGGCGATGAGCCAGCTGATCGACGCCGCCGTCAACCAGGAGCCCGACGGGCTGGTGGTATCGATCCCCGACGCCGATGCGCTGGGCCCGTCGATCAAGCGCGCCGTGGCCGCCGGCATTCCGGTGATCTCGATGAACTCGGGCTCGGATGTGTCCAGGGAACTGGGGGCGCTGCTGCATGTCGGCCAGGACGAGTTTGACGCCGGCAAGGCCGCCGGCGAGAAACTGGCCGCGATGGGCGGCAAGACCGGGATCTGCGTGAACCAGGAAGTGGGCAACGTGGCGCTTGACCTGCGCTGCAAGGGCTTTGCCGAAGGTTTCGGCGGTTCGGCCAGCGTGCTGCCCACCTCCAACGACCCGACCGAGGTGCAGGCCAAGGTCAAGGCGGCGCTGCAGTCCAACCCGGACATCGACACCATCATGGCGCTGGGCGCCTCGACCGCAGGAGAGCCCTCGGTGGCCGCGGTCAAGGACCTGGGTCTCGTGGGCAAGGTGAACGTCGCAACCTTCGACATGTCGCCGGGCTTCCTCAAGTCG
>JALSRF010000362.1 GCA_026984895.1 Paracoccaceae bacterium | reverse complement strand
TGCGACGGCGCATCGCGCCCCGCTTATCAGGCCGCGCATACCAGGCCGCGCACACCGCGCCCGGCGCGGCGGCAGCGATCCCGGCCGCCTTTCGCCCGGTCTGCCTAGCACCCGATCGCGCCGCGAATCCAATCACATTCAGGAAATGCTACATTTTACCGCTGCATCGGCAGGAATGCTCCGGTTCTGCAGCCCCGTTTCGGCAAGGTTTCGCCGGATCGGCGCACTGGACAGGGCGCGGCAGCTTGCTAGTGTCGCCCACGGGAATCACGTATCGCGAAAGGGAACCCCATGTGCGCAGATGCCACGCGGCTGGAACCGGTTCTGGCCAGGATTGACGCCGCGCTGCCCGAGGCAACCGGGCGGCTGCTGGAGTTTCTGCGAATCCCGTCCATTTCGACCGACCCGGCCTACAAGGACGACTGCACGCGCGCGGCCGAGTGGCTGGTGACGCAGCTGCGCGCGCTTGGCATCGACGCAACGATCCGCCCGACCTCCGGCCATCCGATGGTGGTCGGCCATGTCGGCAGCGATACGGTCAATGATACGGGCAGCGATACAGGTGGCGACCCGGGCGATGGCCGCGGGCCGCACCTGCTGTTTTATGGCCATTACGACGTGCAGCCCGTGGATCCGCTTGACCTTTGGGATCGCGACCCGTTCGAGCCGGCGGTCGAGGACACGGCGAAAGGCCAGGTGATCCGCGCGCGCGGCGCCTCCGACGACAAGGGCCAGTTGATGACCTTTGTCGAGGCCTGCCGGGCCTGGAAGGACGTGCACGCCAGCCTGCCGGGGCGGATCACCTTCTTCTTCGAGGGCGAAGAGGAAAGCGGCTCGCCCTCGCTGGTGCCGTTCATGCGCGAAAACGCCGCCGAACTGAACGCCGACATCGCGCTGATCTGCGACACCGGGCTGTTCGACAGCGCGGTGCCGGCGATCACCACGCGGCTGCGCGGTCTGGTGGGCCTGGAGTTCACCATCCACGCCGCCAGCCGCGACCTGCATTCGGGCATGTATGGCGGCATCGCGATCAACCCGATCCGGGTGATGGCGCGCCTCATCAGTGGGCTCCATGACGCGCAGGGCCGCGTCACCCTGCCGGGCTTTTACGACGGCGTGCCGGAACTGTCCGACGAGATCCGCGCCCAGTGGCAGGGGCTGCATTTCGACCATGAAAGATACCTCGCCGATGTCGGCCTTTCGGTGCCGGCGGGCGAAAGCGACCGCACGCCCCTGGAGATGATCTGGTCGCGGCCCAGCTGCGATGTGAACGGCATCTGGGGCGGCTATACCGGCGACGGCTTCAAGACGGTGCTGCCCGCCGAGGCCCATTGCAAGCTGTCCTTCCGGCTTGTCGGCAGCCAGGACCCGCAGGCCATTCACGACTCCTTCGTGAAATACGTAAAGGACAACCTGCCGGCGGACTGCACCGTGACCTTCCATGCGGACAAGGGCTCTCCCGCCGCGCAGATGGCCACCGACGATCCGGCCTTCGAGAAGGCGCGCCAGGCGCTTTCGGACGAATGGCCCCGGCCCGCGGCCTATGTCGGTTGCGGCGGCTCGATCCCCATTGCCGGCTATTTCAAGGACATCCTGGGCATGGATGCGATGCTGATCGGCTTTGGCAAGGACGACGATCAGATTCATTCGCCCAACGAAAAATACGACATGGAAAGCTTTCACAAGGGCATCCGCTCCTGGGCGCGCATCCTCGATGCGCTGACGCGCCCCGAAGACGCCGGCTGATCGCGCCGGTTCGATCCGGCGCGCGCATCCCGGGCCTGCCGGCGGACGGGCATTCGCGCTGACAGGCCCGGACACGCCACGACCGGCGCGAAAAGCCGCAGATCAAACCGGCCCGGACGCCGCCACCCCCTTCTGGCCGGCACGCTTGCCGCCTCAGCGGCGCGGGGGGCCGGCTTTCACGGCCACGGCCTTGGCCATGCCCGCAAGTTCAAGGGGTTCGTTGACACGATGAACGCGGTGCACATGGCGCGTGTCACCTGTGACAAGGACAAGCCGAAGGCA
>JALSRF010000361.1 GCA_026984895.1 Paracoccaceae bacterium | reverse complement strand
CCGACCTGACCGAACCGGGCCAGCGGGTGCTGCTGGCGCGCGGCGGCAACGGCGGCTGGGGCAACCTGCATTTCAAGAGCGCCACCAACCGCGCCCCGCGCCGCGCCAACCCGGGGCAGGAAGGCGTCGAACGCACGCTCTGGCTGCGGCTGAAACTGATCGCCGATGTCGGGCTGCTGGGCCTGCCGAACGCCGGCAAGAGCACCTTCCTCGCCGCCACCTCGAACGCGCGCCCCAAGGTGGCCGATTACCCGTTCACGACGCGCGTGCCCAACCTGGGCGTCGTTGGCGTTGATGAGGTGGAATTCGTCGTCGCCGACATTCCCGGCCTGATTGCCGGCGCGCACGAAGGCCGCGGCCTGGGCGACCTGTTCCTGGGCCATGTGGAACGCACCGCCGTCCTGCTGCACCTGGTGGACGGCACCGCCCAAGACGTGGCAGCCGACTACGGCACCATCATCGGCGAACTCGAAGCCTACGGCGGCGGGCTGGCCGACAAGGCGCGCGTCACCGTGCTCAACAAGATCGACGCGCTGGACGCGGCGGCCCGCGCCGAAAGGCGCGCGGTGCTGGAGGCCGCTTCCGGTGGCCCGGTGCTGCTGATGTCGGGCGCGAGCCACGAAGGCACGACCGAGGTGCTGCGCGCGTTGCGCCGCACCATCGATGCCGACCGGCTGCGGGCGCGCAAGACGCCGCAGGAGGCGCAGCCATGGCACCCCTGAGCGTGGCCCCGCTGAACGATGCCAGGCGGCTGGTGATCAAGATCGGCTCGTCGCTGCTGGTCGCGCGCGGCAGCCTGCGCGCGGGCTGGCTGAACACGCTGGCCGCAGACATCGCCGCATTGAAGGCGCGCGGCGCCGACGTGGTGCTGGTCTCCTCGGGCTCGATCGCGCTGGGGCGCGCGACACTTGGCATGACGGGCGACGCGCTGGCGCTGGAACAGTCGCAGGCGGCCGCCGCCGTCGGCCAGATCCGCCTGGCGCGCGCCTATGAAGAGGCGCTGGCGCCCCACGGGTTGACCGCCGCCCAGGTGCTGGTGACGCTGGAAGACAGCGCCGACCGGCGGCGCTACCTGAACTCGCGCGCAACCCTGGAACAGCTGCTGAGCCTCGGCGTGGTGCCGATCGTCAACGAAAACGATACCATCGCCACCGACGAAATCCGCTACGGCGACAACGACCGCCTCGCCGCCCAGATCGCGGTGACCATCGGCGCCGACACGCTGGTGCTTCTGTCGGACGTGGACGGATTCTACAGCGCCAACCCGGCGATCGACAGCGCCGCCACCCGCTTCGAGGTGATCGACGCCATCACCCCGCAAATCGAGGCAATGGCAGGCGATGCCGGCTCGGGCCTTTCGCGCGGCGGCATGAAGACCAAGCTCTGGGCCGCGAAAACCGCCACCGGCGCGGGCTGCGCGCTTGCCATCGCCGACGGGCGGCGCGCCCACCCCATCCGCGCCCTCGCAGATGGCGCGCCGGCCACCTGGTTCACCCCCAAGGGGGATCCGCAAACCGCCCGCAAGCGCTGGATCGCGGCGATGAAGCCGCGCGGCGAAATCACCGTCGATGCCGGCGCCGCGCGCGCGCTGTCGGCCGGAAAATCGCTGCTGCCCGCCGGCGTCGCATCGGTCAGCGGCAGCTTCAGCCGCGGCGACCCGGTGGCGATCCTCGCCCCCGACGGCACCCGCCTCGGCCAGGGGCTCGCCCGCTACACCGCGCAGGAGGCGCGCAGCATCGCCGGCCAGCACAGCCGCGACATCGAATCCCTGCTCGGCTACCCGGGCCGCGCCGCCCTCATTCACCGCGATGACATGGCCCTTTGACCCGCCCCGTTCTTCTGTCCATAAATATCCCCGCCGGAGGCATCCGCCGCCGCCACACAGCCCGAAGGCCCGCACCATGAAAGACACCGACGACATCCCCGCCCTCATGGCCGAAATCGGCCGGCGCGCGAAAACCGCCGCCGCCCGCCTTGCCTTCGCCCCGGCCGAAACCCGGGCGCAGGCGCTCAGCGCCGCCGCCGATGCCGTCAACGCCCGGCGCAGCAGGATCATCGCCGCCAACGAACGCGACATGGCCTTCGCCCGCGAAAAGGGACTGGGCGCGGCCATGCTCGACCGGCTGATGCTGGACGATGCGCGCCTTGACGGCATCATCGCCAGCCTCACCGCCATCGCCGCCCAGCCCGATCCCGTGGGCGCGGTGATCCGGGAATGGGACATGCCCTCGGGGCTCAACATCCGCCGGGTGCGCACGCCTCTGGGCGTGATCGGGGTGATCTACGAAAGCCGCCCCAATGTCACCGCCGATGCCGGCGCGCTGTGCCTGAAGGCCGGCAATGCGGTGATCCTGCGCGGCGGCTCGGAAAGCTTCCATTCGTCGCGCGCGATCCACGAATGCCTGGTCGAGGGGCTGCGCGCCGCGAACCTGCCCGAAGACGCGATCCAGTTGGTGCCGACGCGCGAGCGGGCAGCGGTGCAGGAAATGCTGACCATGACCGGGGCGATCGACGTGATCGTGCCGCGTGGCGGCAAGGGGCTGGTGGGGCTCGTGCAGCGCGAGGCGCGGGTGCCGGTTTTCGCCCATCTCGAAGGCATCGTGCATATCTATATCGACAAGGCCGCCGACCCGGCCAGGACGCTCGAAGTCGTGCTGAACGCGAAAACCCGCCGCCCCGGCATCTGCGGTGCCGCCGAATGCCTGCTGATCCACCGCGACATCGCCGAAACCCTCGGCGCCGAGGTGATCGCGGCGCTCATCGAGGCCGGCGTCACCGTGCACGCGGACGCGGCGCTGCAAAGGCTGCCGGGCACGGTGGCGGCGACCGAGGCCGACTGGGGGCGCGAATATCTCGACATGGAGATCGCCGCGCGCGTGGTGGCCGACCAGGACGAGGCGATGGCCCATGTCCGCCGCTACGGAAGCAACCACACCGATGCGATCCTGACCGAGGACGATGCCGCCGCCGCGCGATTCTTCGAACGCATCGACAGCGCCATCGTGATGCGCAACGCCTCGACCCAGTTCGCCGACGGCGGCGAATTCGGCATGGGCGCCGAGATCGGCATCGCCACCGGCAAGATGCACGCCCGCGGCCCGGTCGGGGCCGAACAGCTGACCAGCTTCAAGTATCTCGTGAGCGGCAACGGCACCACCCGCACCTAGGGTCCGGGCCCCATGGCTGGATCGGGCGCGGCCCTGACCACGGGGCCAGCCGCACAGAGGGCCGGTCGCACAGAGAGCCGGTCGCAAAGAGAGCCGGTCCACAGGGGGCCAGCCGCACAGGGGCCGGCCGTGGGAGGCGCGCCCGGCCGGCGGGCGCATGAAGGCGGCGCCTGCGCGCGCAGCCAGGCAGGCGATCTGACGCGACGGGCGCGGGCGCGTGCCGCACGAAACGCGCCTGCACGAAACGCACCCGCATGAAACGCACCCGCATGAAACGCGCCCGCGCCCGTCTTGCGCGGGGCCGCAACGCGCGGGACCGGTTCGCGCATGCCGGTGGCCGGATTCAGTAGCGGACCCGCAGGCTGTTTTGCGAACGTTCCACGCTCAGCGTCAACCCCAGGTCCTGTGCACACAGCCCGGCCAGGGCGAAATGCACCGTTGCCGGGGCCAGCGGAGGCGATTGCCGGCCGGCATCGGCGAGCAAGGCCCACAGGTTTTCGTCAAACCGGAGCATGTCGGCCTCGGCATAGATGGCCGTGCCGTCGCCGACGCTGCTCAGCGATACCGCCCCGCCACGCGGCAGCGCGCTTTCGAAGCACAGGAACAGAAGGAAGTTCAGCTTGACCCGCGATCGGGGCAGATCGGTTTCCGGCAGCCAGGCCACATGCATTCGGCTGTCGCGGAACATTTCGGACAGGACCGCTACCGCTTCCGAGCGGGCGATGTCCTGCCCGCTGCCGGCCGCACCGAAGGCGATGCGGAAATAGCGGATGCGCGCATTGGCGTTCTCGACGCTTTCGCTGATCAGCTCCATTTCCGCGCCCGTGGTGGCGCCGCTCATCGCCAGCAGTTCGATCCCGTTGCCGATTGCCCCGATCGGGCTGATAAGATCGTGACAGATTCGCGATCCCAGAAGATCGTTCAGCCTGGTCTGGTGCCGGATCATCCGCGCACCCCCGCAAAGGAGGGGCAACTGCCCGAAAACATGGATATATTCGAGCCCGGCGCGATCGTGCGCAACCCGGCGCGCCCGGAGTGGGGGGACGGGCAGGTGCAATCCAGCGTGAATGGCCGTGTCTGCGTGATGTTCGAAAACGCCGGCAAGCAGGTGGTTGACGTGGCGCGCGTGCGCCTTGAGGTGGTGGCTGGCATGTAAAATCTCCGTGAGCGGGTCGGAAAAGAAGCGTACATACAACCTCTGCGTGTGTCAATCGCAGGACGTCGACCGGTGCGAAACTCCATGACGCTGCGCCGCCCGTTGCACCGTGATCCCCGCGCGATTAGAACCCCGGCAACGCGAACACCCGGCAAGAGGGCCGCAGCCCGAGACCAGATGATGCAACATGACGAAAACCTGCGCGTCCGCCTGGCCCGAGACGAGCGCGACCTGCTGGCAGCGCAACGCCTGCGCTATCGCGTGTTCGTGAACGAACTGAAAGGCGACGGGCCCGGCATCGACCACGCCGCGCGAACCGAAAGCGATGCCTTCGACAGTGCTGCCGAGCACCTGCTTCTGGTGGACCGCCGGCGCGAGGCCGAGGGCAGGGCGGACCATGTTGTCGGGGCCTACCGGCTTATCCGGGATGTGCGCCGTCCGGGGCGGTTCTACTCGGAGGCCGAGTTCGACCTGTCGCCGCTGAAGGCCAGCGGGCGGCCGCTGCTGGAACTGGGCCGCTCGTGCATCGATGCCGCCTATCGCAACGGTCTGGGCCTGTGGATGCTCTGGAACGCCCTGGCCGGCTATGTGGCGCGCCACCGGATCGAGATCCTGTTCGGCGTGGCCAGCTTTCACGGCTCCGACCCGGCGCCGTTTCTGGGTCCGCTTGCCTATCTGCACCACCATCACCTGGCCCCCGAAGGGCTGCGCCCGCGCGCAATCGGCGCCGGCGCCATCACCATCGGCAGCGGCCCCGGGGCGGGCACAGATACGGGCACACATACGGGCAGCGATACGGGCACAGACACGGGGGGCTTGCCGGGACGGCGGGGCGAGGCGATGCAGCGGATGCCGGGATTGATCAAGGCGTATCTGCGCATCGGCGGGGGCATCGGGCAGGGGGCCTGTATCGACCGTGCCTTCAACACCATAGACGTGTGCATGGTTCTGGACACCGCGCGGATCAGCCCGGCGCGCCGGGCGCGCTTCACGGCGGCGGCGCTGCAGACATGAGCCCGCCCTGGTCTCCGCAACTCGCCCCCGAGACGGCGCCTCTCGGGGTGACGGGTGTGCTGCGGGCGCTGCTGAAGGCGGGGGCGCTTCTGGTGCTGCTGGCCTCGGGGCTTGTGCTGCTGCTGGCGCTGCGCCTGGCCGAGAGGGCGCTTGCCCGGGGACGCCGGCGCTGGTCGCCCTGGGTGACGGTGGCGGTCTGCCGACTGGCGCTGCGCCTGATCGGGCTGCGGGTGCTGCGGCGCGGCGACGTGATGACGCAGCCGGGGGGCATTGTTGCCAACCACGGCTCCTGGCTGGACATCTTCGTTCTGAATGCGCTCGGCCCGGTCTGCTTCGTCGCCAAGTCCGAGGTTGCGCGCTGGCCGGTTGTGGGCTGGCTGGCGCGGGCGACGGGGACGGTTTTCATCCGCCGTGAGCGCCGCGATGCGCGCGTGCAGCGCGCGCTGTTGCTTGCCCGTCTGAAGGCCGGCCAGAGGCTGCTGTTCTTCCCCGAGGGAACATCGGCCGACGGATTGTCTGTTCTTCCTTTCAAATCAACGCTTTTCGCGGCTTTCTTCATGCCGGAAACCGGGCCCGATACCTGGGTTCAGCCGATTTCGCTGCGCTATCGCGCGCCGGCCGGGCGCGATCCGCGGTTTTACGGCTGGTGGGGAGAAATGTCGTTTTTCCCGCATCTGCTGAAGGTGCTTGGGGCGCCGCGCCAGGGGGGCGTTTTCCTGTGCTGTCAGGCCCCGCTGCGGGTTGCCGATTTCAGCGACCGCAAGGCCCTGGCGGAGGCCTGCGAAAGCGCCGTGCGCGCGGGCATGCGCCTTGGCGCCGAAGCCCCGCGCGCCGCCGAAACCCGCTAGGGCATAGACCCATAAACCCCGCGCCGCCAGTTATCCGGTTTTTTGTTCAGGCCCCGTTGATCCGGTGGCGCCCGAAAGGGCGGATGTGTCCTCCGAATGCGTTCCAGCCCCGTGAAATCGCGCCGCTATTTTCGCGGGTCTGCGCCTGTTCGGCGACCAGAAGCGTCAAACGGCGCGTGCCGGATCGACGGGGCCTGAGCCTAGGCGAATGCACGGACCAGCTTTTTCAGGCGCGCGGCCGGGTCGTCGTGGCGCCAGATCTCTTCACCGAATGCCAGGAAATCGGCGAGCCGGGACATGCGTCTTGCGCTGTCGCCGTCCAGCACGCCTTCGGCGACAACTGGCAGTTCGATCATTTCGCTCCACCAGGCAAAAAGCTCGGGCGGGGCCATGCTGCCGTCGCCCAGGGCGGTCGGGCCGACCGGCCCGAAGCTGACATAATCCGCGCCCGCCTCGCCGGCGTTCATCCCGTCATGCCGGGATGCGCCGCAAAAGGCGCCGACGATGGCATCGCGCCCCAGCGTCTTGCGGCTCTTGCGCACCGCGCGCGCGCCGTCGCAAAGGTGCACCCCGTCCAGGCCGAGGCGCTCGACCATCATCATGTGGTCTTCGATCACCAGCGGCACGTCGCGGGCGTGGGCCACCTCGCGCAGCGCGTCGGCCGCGCGCGCGATCTCGGTTTCGTCGCGGCTGGCCAGAGACAGGCGCGCGCAGGCGACCTCGACGCGGTCAAGCACCGAGGCAAACCTGTCGGGAAAGCTGTCGATGTCCAGTTGCGGCGGGGAGATCAGGTAAATCTGCGGCTGTTCCGGGTTGGCCATGGTGCATGTGCTCCTGCGGTTGTGGCGACGCTATAGCCCGGCTGTCGCGCAATGGCCACCGTGCCGGGCGCGCGCGCTTGCGTCGCGGGGATGCGGGCCCTATCACCCGAGGCCAGGCCCCAGCGTTCAAGGCCGGCCTTGTGCCGGTCCCGGCGGGCGTTCGAGGAGGCGGCGATGGCCGAACAACAGATGCAGCCGGTTTTCGTGCTGGTGCGCCCGCAGATGGGCGAAAACATCGGCGGCGCGGCGCGCGCGATGGCGAATTTCGGGCTGGAGCGGCTGCGGCTCGTCTCGCCGCGCGACGGCTGGCCCAACCCGCGGGCCGTGGCCATGGCCAGCGGCGCGGCGCGGCTTCTGGACAACGCGCAGCTGCATGACAGCACGGCCGGGGCCGTGGCCGACTGCGACTATGT
>JALSRF010000360.1 GCA_026984895.1 Paracoccaceae bacterium | reverse complement strand
GCAAGCCGGTCATGACCCCCGAACGCGCCATGGCGCAGGCGCGCGCGCTGTGCCGGCAGGGGCGCAGGGTCGGGGTGCTGTTCGGCCCCGAGCGCGCGGGCCTGGAAAACGGCGACGTGGCGCTGGCCGACGCGATCGTCTCGGTGCCGGTAGAGCCGGGGTTTTCGTCGCTCAACCTGGCGCAGTGCGTGTTGCTGAACGCCTATGAATGGCGGCGCGACGCGGGCACGGATGCGCCCGAGGTCATGGCGCTGGCCGGCACCGCCTTCGCCAGCAAGCTGGAGGTGCAGAAACTGGGCGATCACTTCGAGCGCCGGCTTGAGGAAGCGGGGTTCTTCTTTCCGCCGCAAAAGGCCGAGGGCATGAAGCTGAACCTGCGCAACATGTGGGGGCGGCTGGCGTTGACCGGCGCCGACGTGAGGATGCTGCACGGCGTGCTGCGCCAGTTGCTGCGAAACCGGGGCTGAAGAGGCGGGGCGGCCCCTTTTCCTGCGTGCCCCGTATCCCGTGCCCGTGCCATGCCCCATGCCCGAGGCCCCGTGCTCCTGTCCGCGTGCCCCGTGCCCCTTTCCCTGCGTGCCCCGCGTCCCGTGCCCCGTATCCCGTGTCCCGTGCCCGGAGCGGCGCGGCATCGGGCGGCATCGCCTGGCCGCGGGCCGGCGCGTTTGCGGCAAGGTGAAGCAGGGCAGGGCGGCAGCGCCCCGGATCGGGCCGCTCCCCCTTGCCCAGGGTCGGGCGCGGCACTAGGCTCCGCCGAAACGCAAGGAACGGGGTTCGACATGAGCCGGAAACGGTCGATTTTCGAGGAAGTGGAGACAACCGACAGGGCGCAGGTCGGCGCGCCGCAGCCGGGGGGGATCGCCCGCGACGGCGGCGCGCGCGCGGGCGTTCGGGTCTGGCTGGCGCTGCTGTTCGTCATGGTGGTGGCAATGATCATGCTGGGCGGGCTGACCCGGCTGACCGACAGCGGTCTGTCGATCACCCAGTGGAAACCGGTCACCGGCGCGCTGCCGCCGATGAACGATGCCGACTGGCAGGCGGCCTTCGAACGCTACCGGGCCATCCCCGAATACCAGTTGCAGAACAAGGGCATGAGCCTGGCCGAGTTCAAGAAGATCTACTGGTGGGAGTGGAGCCACCGGCAGCTTGGGCGGGCCATCGGGCTGGTCTGGGCGATCGGCTTTTTCGGCTTTCTGGCGCGGCGCAGGATTCCACCCGGCTGGGCCGGGCGCCTGCTGGGGATCGGTGTGCTGGGGGGCGTGCAGGGCGCGGTCGGCTGGTGGATGGTGTCCTCGGGGCTGGCGGGCCGCATGCTGGATGTGGCCAGCTACCGGCTGGCAACGCATCTGGGCCTGGCCTTCACGATTCTCGGGCTGATCGCGTGGTATGTGTTCGCCCTGGGGCGGCGCGATGCCGATCTGCTGCAGGCGCGCCGGCTGCGCGAGACCGGGCTGATGCGCTGGAGTTCGCTGATGATGGCGATGGTGTTCATCCAGGTGCTGCTGGGCGCGCTGGTCGCCGGAATCGATGCGGGCCGGGGCTATACCGACTGGCCGCTGATGGCCGGGTCGTTCTTTCCGCCGGATGCGCTGGATCTGACCCCGCTCTGGCGCAACTTTTTCGAGGATGACGGCCTGGTGCAGTTCGTCCACCGGATCTGGGCCTACCTGGTCTTTGCGGCCGGGATATTCCTGTGGTGGCGCGCGCGCGCTTCGGCCAACGGGGCGACGCGGCGCGCTTTCGGCTGGATGGCGGCGATGCTCGTCGCCCAGTTGGGGCTGGGGATTGCGACGGTGATGAACTCGGCGCCGGTCGGCCTTTCGCTGATCCATCAGCTTGGCGCCGTGATTCTCTGGGTGCTGGCGATCCGGGCGCGGTTCATGGCCGCCTATCCGGTGGCCCAGTCGATCAGGGGAGGCCGCCCATGAGCGCCTATGACGAACTGATCGCGTTTCAGCGCGAAACCGAGGCGCTGGCCCAGGTGGCCGGCCGGCTGGGCTGGGACCAGGAAACGGTGATGCCGGGGGGCGCGGCCGCGCAGCGGGCCGAGGAATTGGGGGCGATGGAAAGCGTGCTGCACGCGCGGCGCACCGATGCGC